>JAZSOJ010000098.1:0-4411 GCA_045536855.1 Clostridia bacterium
AATGTATTGCTATGTTACTTGCCGGTGGACAGGGGAGGCGACTCGGCGTATTAACCAAGCAGAGTGCAAAACCGGCGGTGGCGTTTGGAGGGAAGTATCGCACCATTGATTTTACACTATCCAAATGTGTTAATTCCGGCATTGATACGGTCGGCGTTTTGACGCAATATAAGCCAATGGAACTGAATGAATATATTGGCAACGGTCAGCCGTGGGGGTTGGACCGAAACCACGGCGGTGTGCATATTCTGCAGCCTTTTACTAAAATCAAATCCAAAGAGTGGTACAAAGGAACGGCCAATGCCATCTATCAGAATTTGGAGTTTATTCAGCGCTATCAGCCAAAAAATGTGCTGGTTCTTTCCGGGGACCATATTTATAAGATGGACTATGAAAAAATGCTTGCCGCACACGAAGAAAGCAAGGCGGACTGCAGCATTGCAGTGATTGATGTGCCGATTTCGGAGGCCAACCGGTTTGGTATTATCAATCTGCGGGAAGACGGAAGTATTGAAGAATTTGAAGAAAAACCAAAGAACCCCAAAAGCACAAAAGCCTCCATGGGCGTATACATTTTTCGTACGGAGGTATTAAAAAAGTATTTAGAAGACGATAATAAGGATGAAAACTCCGTCCACGATTTCGGAAAAAACATTATTCCTGCAATGCTTACGGATGGGTGTAAGATGATCGCATATCCCTTTTCGGGATACTGGAAGGATGTTGGTACGATCGAAAGTCTTTGGGAGGCAAATATGGATTTGTTGGAAGGAGAGAGCGCACTTTCTTTGGAAGATAATGAGTCCCGTGTGTATGCCAGGGATTATAATGAACCGCCGAGCTATTTTTATGAGGGCGCAGAGCTTGTCAATGCGATGATAAGCAAAGGATGCGAGGTGAAAGGAAAGGTCACAAATTCCGTGATTTCCGGCGGATGCAGAATTGAAGAAGGCGCAGTGATTGACCACTCGGTGTTGTTCCCTGGGGTGGTTGTTGAGAAGAATGCGCATATCAGTTATGCCATTTTAGGAAGTAGTGCAGAGGTAGGAGAGGGTGCATCCGTAGGAGAAGCACCGCAAGAAAACAGAAAAAGGGAAATTACCGTTTTAGGTGGCGGATATCGGTTGCTGAATGAACAGAAGGTAACCGTGGGAGAAATATTAGAGGGAAACAATTAAAGGAGGCGAGAAAAGTGCAAATGATGGGAATTATTTTTTCCAATATCTATGATGAACATTTAGGAGAGATCACCAGGGAGCGCACGCTTGCCTCGCTCCCCTTTGGCGGAAGATACCGACTCATTGATTTTCCTTTATCTAACATGGTGAATTCGGGAATTGCTAATGTTGGTGTTATCACCAAGTCGAATTATCAGTCCTTGATGGATCATCTGGGCAAAGGAGCAGAATGGGATTTAGACAGAAAAATAGACGGCCTTTTTATTCTGCCGCCGTTTGGGACCGGACAAAAAACAGTATATAAAGATAAAATTGAAGCGCTTTGGGGTGCCAAACGTTTTTTGGAGCGTTCGGATGAGGAATATGTTGTGATGTCTGATTCAAACATCATTTGTTCCATCGATTATAGCGAAATTCTGGCAAGACACAAGGAAACCTCTGCTGATATTACGGTTGTGACGCATCGTGAGAAAATTAAAAACAAATCAGAGGTGAAAGGTCTGGTCGTCGGCTGTGACAGTAGCGGGCGCATTGTGGACGTACTGGTGAATTTCAATCAGCCGGGAATATATCAGTGCGGCATGGGAATGTACTTGCTTCGCAGAGAAAAATTGTTGGAACTGCTGGAGGAAGCAATGTCATACAACAGACTGGATTTTGAACGTGATATTATTCAGGCAAAATGCAGGACGCTCAATATTATGCATTGGGAACACTCGAAAGTGATGCTTCGGATTGAGAGTGTAAAAAGTTATTTTGATGCGAATATGGCATTACTTGACGACGAAGTACGCAACGAAATATTTAATTCCGGCGGCGATGTTTATACAAAAATCCGGGATGAAGTGCCGACGTTTTACGGTTCCGGCGCAAAACTAATCAACAGTCTCGTGGCGGATGGTTGTCATATCGAGGGAAGAGTAGAGAATTCCATTTTATTCCGTGGAGTTAAGGTGGCAAAGGGTGCTGTGATTAAAAATTCTATTTTGATGCAGGATACCCATGTGGGAAAAAATGTGGAGCTTGAATATGTGATTGCAGACAAAGAAGTTGAGATCACAGAGGGAAGACTCTTGATGGGCGCACCGCAAAATCAAATGCTTATCAACAAAGGAAAAATTGTTTAGAAAGGAGAAGGCGCATTTGAAAATTTTGTTTGCAACTTCTGAATGTGCACCGTTTGTAAAGACCGGTGGGCTTGGGGATGTATCTTCAGCGCTTCCCCATGCACTCGCTTCTCTTGGTCAGGAAGTGAGGGTTGTACTCCCGTATTACGGGACCGTCAAAGAGCGATTCTCGCAGGAGGTTCACTATATTACGCATTTTCATGTGCCGCTTGCTTGGCGTCAGGTTTATTGCGGCATATTTTCTTTGGAAAAAGAGAATGTCAAATATTATTTTATTGATAATGAATACTATTTTCTGCGTGACTCCATTTATGGAGATTATGATGATGGAGAGCGCTATGCTTTTTTTTGCAAAGCGGTTTTGGAAATGCTTCGTTATCTTGGCGATTATCCCGACATCATTCATCTGAACGACTGGCAATGTGCGATGATACCTTTGTTTTACAAAGGTTTTTACGAAAGAATCCCCGAATACTCCGGTATCAAAACGATGTTTACGATACATAATATAGAGTATCAGGGAAAAGTATCGTATCAATTTTTAAAAGAAGTATTGGGCATGGACGATTACTATATGCGTTATTTGAGCTTTGATGGTTGCATCAATCTGATGTTTTCTGCCATTTTGCTTTCGGATAAGGTAACAACAGTGTCAGAAAGCTACGCCGAAGAGGTTAAAAATCCTTATTTTGGTCACGGACTTGACCAGGTTCTTTTTGGTGTATCACACAAGTTTTGCGGCATAACAAATGGTATTGACCAAAGGCGAATGAGTCCTCAGACAGATGAAAATCTGTATCGAAGATATGGTGTGAAATCCATCGGCGGAAAAACTGTCGGCAAAAAAAGATTGCAGGAAGAACTGGGACTTTACCCGGATGCCGATTGCGCACTGATGTCCATGGTTACTCGGCTTGTTTCGCACAAAGGATTGGATCTGGTCGAGTGTGTACTGGATGATATTTTGTCCCGAAGAATTCAAATGGTTATTTTAGGAACGGGCGAGTTTCGGTTTGAAGAACGCTTGCGACAAATTGCCGCACGATATCCGGATTCGCTTTCTGTTCAGATTCGCTTTGACACAAAAATGTCCTCAAGGATTTATGCGGCGAGTGATTTGTTTTTAATGCCGTCTCAATCGGAACCGTGTGGACTTTCACAAATGATTGCGATGCGTTACGGCGCTATTCCTATTGTACACGCTGTGGGAGGATTGCGAGATACGGTATCGCCGATCAATCCCCAAACGGGCATGGGAAGAGGCATCACATTTGAAAGTTATAACGCACATGACATGCTACACGCAATCGACCGATCCCTTGACCTTTATTACAACCATCCGAATCTGTTTAAGCAAATTGTAAAACGAAATATGGAAGAAGATTTCGGGTGGGAAAATTCTGCCCGACGCTATATTTCCATTTATGAATCTATGGCCCATGAGTGAGCCGGGAGGGATAAAGAATGAAATACCATAAGGATGTCTTAAAACAGCAGATCGATGAAAAATTGATGCGCTTGTTCGGTTGTGCGCCGGAAGATGCTTCGCCGCAACAAATTTATAAAAGTGTGGCACAGGTCGTGCGAGATATTTTAATAAAAAAACGTGCGGCATTTGAAAAAAAGATTAAAGAAACCGATGCAAAGCGTGTGTATTATATGTCGATGGAATTTTTGGTCGGCACCTCTTTGAAAAATCATTTGTATCATCTGTGTATTGAAAAGGAAATGGAGGAGGCCCTAAAATCGTACGGACTTTCAATAGAAACGCTGCAACAAATGGAGCCGGATGCAGGTCTCGGCAACGGTGGACTGGGCCGGCTTGCCTCTTGTTATATGGATGCACTTACCACCAAGGAAATGCCGTGCACCGGTTTTTCGATCCGCTATGAGTTCGGTATTTTCAAGCAAAAAATAGTCGATGGATGGCAAATGGAATTTCCTGATGATTGGCTGGGCATGGGAGATGTTTGGCTTGTTCCGAGAGAGGATGAGGCGTTTGAGGTTCGATTCGACGGAACGGTTACGGAACGTTGGGAAAACGGAAGGAATCGGATTGAATATAAAGACTATCATACCGTGATTGCGGTGCCGTATGACATGATG
>JAZSOJ010000162.1:0-3743 GCA_045536855.1 Clostridia bacterium
TGCACAGTCAGCACCGCTTCCTTGTTGCCGGTAAATTCGGCAAGAACATCACGGTTGGCATCTTCGCCAATGGCAACCGCTACTTTAATAGCCTTTTTGAACCAGTTATTCTGCCACAGTTTATTAAGCTCCGGCTTGTATTCGTCAGTAGGTTCACCGTCAGAGAGAAGGAAAATAGCCGGTGCAAAGGAGCCTGCTACATCGCTCATAAACGCCTTGCGTGACAGCTTTTCATCGAGTTGCTTGCAAGCCTGACCTAAATCGGTAAGACCGTCAGCATTCAGAAAACTCCATGTAAAGTCCTCTGCGTCCATAGGAGCCGGTGTGATCCATCTTGCTCCGCTGGAAAATTCCAGCACGGCAATCTTAATCGCAGCATCGGCATTTTCACCGGAGATTTTACGGATTTCGGGGATCACTTCTTCAACAGCAGAATTGAGAGTTCCCATTTTGGAGCCTTCCATACTGCCGGAAGTATCCACCACAAAAAACAAAGTCATTGTGCGGCGAGCTACCTCAACCGCGCCATCATAAATGTTGCCCATTATCTTTACCTCCTTGTTTTATCAGCCTTCATACGGGAAGACCGGCATCAGTTCAAGCTTGAACTTGTTTCTTTCGTGTAGGGTGTCGATTCTCTTTTTTACTTCTTCATCCTCGCAAACACCCTCACGGATATATCTGTCAAGGGCTTCGTAGGTGAAGCCGAGATTATCTTCGTCTGTTTTATTGCAAAGGCCGTCTGCCGGAACCTTATCCACCAAATTGATAGGTAGATCCAAAATTCGACCGATGGCTTTTACCTCTCCGACTGTGAGTCGTGAGAGTGGCGACATATCGCCAACGCTGTCGCCGTAGCGCGTGGAATACCCAACCCAGTCCTCCGACAGATTGCAGGTATTGATCACACGGCCGTTCATCGACTGTGAAACGGCATACAGCACCGACATACGGATTCTCGGAGGCAGGTTTACTGTGGTCTGCTCGGAGATTTCAATGCCTGAGCGTTTCATTTCTTCGTGGATACCGGAAACGGCAACCGAAATGGGAACAGTAAAGTGACGGATACCAAGGTGGTTGACGAGCTGATAGCTGTCAGCAATATCCGACTGGATGTTATTCGGCATCAAAACACCGACCACTCTATCCTTGCCCAGTGCTTCCACACACAGTGCTGCACAGATCGAGCTATCCTTGCCACCGGAAATGCCCAGCACAGCGTTGCAGCCCTTTCCGTTCTTTTCAAACCACTGCCGGATCCATTCTACAATATCGTTCTTTACTTTTACTGCATCGAACATGGTGTATTCCTCGCTTTCTATTAAACCCTGTGCTTTGGCTAAATGACTATGCCAATGCAGTTCGGGAAATGTATCTGTTTAATCTTGGTGATAACCGCAACCTCATTTTTACCGAGACTTTTCAGCGTGCCGTCCTTGTACTCCACATTCCAAGCCTGTTCACTTAAATTGCGAAGCCCCCAAATGGCAGGCTGCTTTGGATTGCGAATCACTTCACCGGTTATCTCTCGGTAGTCATCGCTATCTCGGTCGGTATGACAGCGGTACAGCTTCATACCGGGGAAAAGTGCTATCGTATACCGGTTTTGCGTGTCCAGTACAGGTGGCTTCGGTATCTTCGCACCGCAGTTCACACACAAACTGTCAGCACTTAAATCAAGGAAAGTTTCGCCGCCGCAGGGACAGGTAACAATGCAATCACGAAGACACGTGAATGCGATTTGCCAGTCGTTGTCGGTGGGACGAGGCACCTTGCCTTGCATCACATCCTTGGATAAGGCTGCCTCGAATTTTTCACGGATAAATTTAGGATACAGCGGCCAAAAACGCAAAGCATTTGCGTGAACACCGCGTACCGGACGGTTACTGTCGTCCGTTTTGTCATAAATGAAAATCGGATCCTTACCGTAATATTTCAGTTCTAATTCTTCGGTGAGACAAGGCGATTCCACAACCCTTTTTCCTTCCAGCGGATGGTCGAGGAACAGAAGCCTAAACAGCACAACCGTTAGTGAGAAACGGTCGGTCATGATATCCGGTTTTTTCTTATTACGCACCACTTCGGGAGCCATATACCGTGCTTTGCCGGCAATGCCGAGATTTTCACCATAAGGTGCCACATTGTCATTGTCGCAAATCAGCACCTTGCCGTCAGACGGATCAATAAAGAAGTTACCGTCATTGAGGTCCTGATAGGAAAATCCACGGCGATGCAGTTCACGAAAGCCGTTGGTAATATTCAGTGCCGCATTGACTGCCGCAGAAAGAGAAGCGAAACGCACACGGGCAAGCAGAAAATCGGAAAACTCTTTATAGTTGCCGGGGCGAAGCTCCATTACATATCCAAAGCTGCCGCCCATCGGCTCGGTTAGAAACCTCGGCCATAAAAAGGCTTCAGACGGAGCGCCGTGAGCAATGTTGTTTTCGAGGTTCTTGTAGAACTTCTTGGCATTGCCGATGGCGTCCTTGTGATACCACTTGAGGGCATACTCCTGTTTGCCGATTTTTACTCGGTAAACAGCACCTTGACCGCCTTCACCAAGCTTTTCAATAACCTTTGCGACATCGCCGTTTACAAGCGTGATTTTATCGCCCTTGCGAAAATCATTTGCCATGGCTACCCATCCTTTCTGTCCGTGGCAATCGCACTTAGCGCATCTACCAAGGACTGATGTATCTGTTGTTTGTTATCTGTAATCTTTTTCGGCTTGACCTTATCGGGATCGTAGCCATGGTCGATGACTTCGATATCGTCCTCTGACCAAATGCGTGTTTCTTTTCCGATTGTCCAGCCGTCAATGCAAAAGCTGTAGGACTCCACGCCGAGGGAGTCTATGGAATGGAAATACCCAAAGGGCGAACCGCAAAGCCACTGTCCGTCCCGAGAGCTGCAGACAATACCGTATGCGAGCAATTCTTCTTTGCCGACACCGTGCGGTTTTCCGTCTTTGATTTCGCCGGTGTATTTCCAATCGCCCTCGGTGACTGTTTGCACGTTCTCTATAGGCTTCTTTGGCGGAAATCCCAGAGCATCGTAAAACAGCATGAGGGTTTCTTTACAGGCTGCTACGGTCATGCCATCCCGAGTGCAGAGCTTTTCCATAGCCTTCGCAAAAAGGTCGGTATAATGGGCGGCATCCATCACAGCTTCGTGGATGGACTCTACCGCACCGGTTTCATATATGGCACGAAAACGTTCCCTACCGAGAAGTTCCGCAGGTGCCAAATCCCACAGCTTTCCGCAAAGCTTCGGATAATCCAGCAGCATTTCTATGCCATTTTCGTATAGGCAAGTCCGCAGAGCTTCTACGGTAGTCATTTTACTCATAGGATTACCTCTTAGCTTCTGTCGATCTCGAAACGGGCACCTGCATGGAAAATAGGATTCGCCATGCGGTCCTCAGTACCTTTTCCAAAGAAGAAATAAGCGTAGCCGTCGATTTCGGACAAAAAGCCGGTTTCGTTGTCAAGCGGATCAAACTGCAGAAGTAGTTCATAATCATCAAGATCCGCAGGCTCAGACGAGGGTACTCCAAAGAGCTTTGTACCGTCGTAATCTTCATCCGCTTCCTCAAAGGTCATAAGAAAATCTTTATTAAGGTGCGCAAATCTCGGTTCAAGCTCGTTGAAATTGTCAATTACCAACCGTGGCTCGCAATCATGATACTGAATCATAGCCGTGTAGGGATAAATTTCCGTATCGAGGAAAAGGTAGAGATAGCC
>JAZSOJ010000061.1:0-5318 GCA_045536855.1 Clostridia bacterium
CAATCAGGCAAAGGCGCAACCCGCCTGCTCCCAACCTGCTCTTTGCGGCTAATTGTGCTAAGATTTTATACGCATTTTTCGAATTATCAATATAGCGTCCTACATATAGTCTAATGCGCTCAGAAAGCGCAGACACCGACACCATCGTTCCCCATGCTCCGCCTTTTTCCGACAAAAACGGGTCAATCAGCGTTTTTGCCGAGATTGCTTTTTCTCTATTATCGACAGGGAAAAAGCCGACCCAGGACGTGCCGCAAGAAAGGAGCATCTCTCCCTCCTTAAAAATGCCGACACCTCTTGCCGCAGACGGATGGTCAAAGCTTCCCAAAATCACAGGAACGCCTTCAGCCAAAGCGCAACTTTTTTCTGCCTCGGCCAGTACGGTTCCCAGCTTGCTTCCACAAGGCATGACCGGCGGTAACTGCTCTTTGCTGATCCCCAATTTTTCTAAGTTCTCAGAAATGTATTCCCCTTTTTTCTGGTCAAGCAAGAAAAACGGCGTGCCCGCAGAAGAACTGATTCCCCACTTTCCGGTAAGCTTATAATATAAGTATTCGGTACTCATGCAAACCTTGCCACAGTTTTCAAGCTTTTCCGGAGAATGTTTCTTTAAGTAGCAAAGAAGCGCAAGCGGAAATGTCTTTCCGGAAAAGTTCCAGCCAATTTTTTCATAAAGCGCTTGGCGGTCAAACTCACCCAAAACTTCTTCTGCCTCTGTTGTAACCCGCTTGTCACGCCAGCTGAAGATCGGCGTAAGCGGCTGATTGTTTTGATCCAAAAGCAACACGTTGCCGCTGGCAGAAGATGCACAAAGTCCTTTGATTTCATCATCTGCTCCTTGCGCAAGCTCTCTGATCGCAGAAAAACAAGTTTTTACAAACAGGTCTGCATCAATCTCCACGCCGCCGTTTTCTAAGACGGTGTAGTGAAACGAAGCGTGCGCCGTTTTGGCGATCGTTCCCTCTTCTTTCATAAGAACACCTTTGACAGAAGATGTTCCTATGTCAAGTCCTATCAAATAACCCATGTTGTCTCTCCTTATATGATGACGGTTTCAATGGAAAGAAGCTTTGCGAAATATTCCAGCTCCTCAACCGTTGCGCCATAAACAAAAATACTGTGATGGGTAGCACCATTTATACTGAGCTTTTCTAAAAATTCTGCCGTCGTTTTCGTCTGCGGTTGCATCCATCCGCGAATTTTCATGTTGTTATCTTCTACCGGCAAAATCTCACAAGGAGTTGCAAGCAACTGATAGCCGTCTTTGTCTCGGCTAATGTTTACATATACGCCTTTGCCTGCCTTCATCTTCGCATAGGCTGCATACGGCATATTTTCATCGGTAAAATAGCGGGAACCCGTTCTATACAGCACCGGCTTGCCCTCTGCCACATGATAATTCATCTCTCCCATATGGCTGAGAAATACTTTGTTTCCTCTCCAATCAGGGCAGAAAATTTCAACAAAGTTTGTCTCCGGATATGCAGAAAGAATCGCTCCGGTAAATGCCGCCGTAAGTGCATCGCCCTCACCTGCGTAGCCAAGACCTCTCTCCATTGCTTTACAGCATTCCGTAAACGGCATGGTTCCGATTCCTTTAACATTCAAAAAGTTAACGGAAAATGCGTCGTAATTATTTTTTTCAAGATATTTGCGAAGTGCGAGACAAGCCTTCATATACTTGCGGTATTCCGCAGTATCCACATTGCTGTCAAACTCAAATCTTTGACTGTCCGCTAAAAATTCTTCCTCAATTTCGCTTTCGGAAACCGTTTCTCTCGCCGCCGCAAGAGCATCCGCCTCAATTTCTTCAACAACGATTCCAAAACGCTCTGCAAGCTCCGCAGGATCTACGGTAAAATCTCCCATGCCATAAAATGCTCCGCCTACAAGACCAACTTTCATCGTTTTGAGCTTTTTCGCAGCACAAGCACTACGTACAAAGCCGCAAACACGGTCTAAAACGTCCGACTCAAGATAATGTCCTGCAGCAATCGCATAGGACTTTCCATAGCGCTTTAACATACTGCACATGTCCATCACGCCGTGGATACCATGATTCCACATAAGTGCGCCCTTTGCTTCTTCTGCCGGGTCAAACTCCGGCGTGGGCGTGGAATCAAACACAATAATCGGTAATGACGTTTTCGCAAGAACTTCGATCGACTCAAGAGACGGGGAATAAGCTGCATGCCAGGTAACAATAGCGTCTACCTCTGCCTCCTCGAATGTCGCAATTGCTTTTTCAAATTCCGGCTCGATACGGCAAAACTCAGATGTGACTACCTCGATTCCTCGTTTCTCGAAGAGCACCGTCGTCTCCTGATAAAAGTTTTCCATAACAGCACGGTCTGTTCCATAGTCATCATAAAGCTTTATGTAAAGCGGTAAATATCCTATTTTCATATGCATTCTCCCATTTTTTATTTTAATTTTAACAGGCCTTCTTCAACTTTTTTCAAAACCACATCAATGACCGTATCATCACTGAGGACCGGCGGCTTGAGAAGTACAGCCGGAGGACAATCCGGTTTGTAAAGCTGCGCACTGATATCGACACACATATCATTCATAATCTTCGTAAACTCAGCTGCTTTTTCAACGCTCTTAAAGTGAATGGAAGAAAGAAGACCGAGGCCTTCCGGCGGGGGAAGCAGATCCGGATATTTTGCTGCAATATCACGAATTCCCTGTTCCAGTTTGTCGCCCATCTCATTCGTGTTTTCAGCGTTTGCTTCAGCAAATTCCATCGTAATAAGGTACGCCAGACTTGCCAGTTCTTCCTGACCGTTGGTAACCAGAGCACCAAACAAATTGAGGCTGTCCGCAGGTGCAGTGGTAAGAATTTTGCTTGCCGGATATTCTCCTCCCGGGAATCCCTTGCCGATAACGGCAAAGTCCGGACGCAAGTCATACAGGCGGAATAAGAACATTCCGTCATACCACATACAGGACTGAATTTCATCAACCAAAGTGAATGTATCGGTCTCACGGCACAGCTGATGTGCTTTCTGTAAAAACTCTTTCGTGAGGCGAATGCCTGCATAGTTCATCAGAATGATTTCGTGCAAGAAACCTGCCGTTTTATATTTTCCGGTGTTGTATTTCTTGATTTTCTCTTCGAAATCAGCAATATCATTTTTCTTGATACTCACTACTTTATACAGATCATTTTGTTCGCATTTTTCATAGAGTGCAGGCCACATGCCGCGGAATGTCTGTGCAATCACTGTCGTTCCGTGATAGTTTGCTCCAAGACCTTCCTTGTTGTCCTCCATCACCAAAAATACCGGAACTTTTCCATCATAAACCGGAGCTTCATGGCTGGCATCCAGCTTGTAAAAACGTGCCAGCATCATTTTGATTCCGGCTTCTACTGCAAGACTACCTGTTTCCAAGTTAATGATGCGGTTTAAAACCTGCGGCTCTTTCGACGAAAGAACTGCGTCCACGTCTGCATCATTTTTAATTCCGTTGGCTGCCGCTATAATGCGTCTTTCTGCCAAACGGGTAATATAACCACGGGTATTGTTATGCGTTGCATTTAAGATACCCAGTTTGCGGGCATTGTTAATCAAGCGGTAACCCGGGAAATTGTGACCTAAAGATGCGTGATAGTGCTCACTCTTTGCAATCAGATACGCTTTGCCGTCTTCACCAATACGAGTACAGCCGAGTCCGCCGATCGGCGCCATTTCAAAGTGCGTTGCTTTTGCAAACGCATCCGTAGCTGCGCCCTTTTCCGTGTTGGAAAAGCCCTCTACCAATTTTTCGCCTGTTTTTTCTGCGAGTTCATCCATTTTAGCTAAATGTTCCGGCGGACAAAAATCCACCTTCTCATTTGCCAGGCGTTGCGCCTCTTCTTCGTCCATGCCACCAATCACGGTTGCAACAGACACTACCGCATTCATATAGTCTGCGCCCAGAATATCTCTTAAAGAACGGGAAATGTTTTTAATCATTTTAGTACCTCCTGCTATTTTTATGTTCATATTATAGCATTAATTTGGTTCTGTCAACATGTTTTTTTTCCATCTCTTTATGGAAAATCGCTTGTTTTTCTCTTTTTGCGACATTTTTTACGAGTTTTGCCCGTATCAAACCCCTTTTAAGACGAACTTTCTTTTTGCGTTCAGAAATTAAAAAGAGTATTGACGCAACGTGACAAAACATGGTAGAATAAAGATAAGCAATGGTTTGAAAAGGCTTCCTTTTCTTTACCAAAAATTTCAGGAGGGATTATTATGGCTTTTTGTACAAAATGCGGAAATCAATTACCGGACGGAGCAAAATTCTGCACAGGTTGCGGCACACCAGCCGGCACAACTGCTCCGGCGGCGGCTCCGGCAACGAACGACGTCCAGCAGAATAAGATCTTTGCAATCCTTGCATATCTCGGCATCCTGGTGTTAGTCCCGATTTTTGCGGCTAAAGACTCCAAGTTTGCTCGTTTCCACGCAAACCAGGGTTTAGTTGTGGCTCTCGCTGCAGTTGCCTACGGCATCGCTTATGCAATTTTAAGCGCCATTCTTTTCAGCATCTTCCCGTGGTATATGTGGAGAATTCCGAGCACCATTACCTTGATTTTGTCCCTGTGCTCTTTGGTGTTTGTGGCTGCAGAAATTATGGGCATTGTCTATGCCGCTCAGGGTCAGGAAAAGGAATTACCTTTCATCGGAAAAATTAAGATTTTAAAATAATTCGAGCAATATTTATCATAATGGAGGTGTCAACGATGGCAAACAAATATGCAGGAACCCAGACAGAAAAGAATTTAGAGGCTGCTTTTGCCGGCGAATCGCAGGCAAGAAACAAGTATACCTACTTTGCCTCTGTTGCAAAAAAAGAAGGCTATGAACAAATCTCCGCTTTGTTCTTAAAAACCGCAGACAATGAAAAGGAACACGCAAAAATGTGGTTTAAGGAATTAGAGGGCATTGGCAGTACCGCAGAAAATCTCGCAGAAGCTGCTGCCGGAGAAAATTATGAGTGGACCGATATGTACGCAGGCTTCGCTGAAACCGCTGAAAAAGAAGGTTTTCCGGAACTTGCTGCTAAATTCCGTTTGGTAGCCGCTATCGAAAAGCATCACGAAGAGCGTTATTGTGCATTGCTTAAAAATGTGGAAACCGTTGAAGTCTTTGCCAAATCCGATGTTAAAGTATGGGAATGTCGCAACTGCGGACATCTCGTTGTCGGAACAAAGGCTCCGGAGATTTGCCCGACCTGCGCACATCCGAAAAGCTATTTCGAAGTACACGCAGAAAACTATTAATCAACATAAAAAACACCCCGGGCGTCCTCGCTCAGGGTGCTTT
>JAZSOJ010000039.1:0-11780 GCA_045536855.1 Clostridia bacterium
CCTGCCGCATTGATCGTACCGTCGCCATTCATAACGAGAAGATTTTCAAGATTATGTCTGCGTCCTACCTCGAAGTCGTTCGGGTCATGCGCGGGAGTGATCTTAACACAGCCCGTTCCGAATTCCTTGTCAACATAATCGTCGGCGACCACCGGAATCCCACGGCCAACCAAGGGCAGAATCAGCATTTTGCCGACCAAATGTGCATAGCGCTCATCTTCCGGATGCACTGCAACGGCGGTATCACCTAAAAGCGTTTCCGGACGTGTTGTTGCGATCACAACAAATTCTTCGCTGTCTTTAACCGGGTATTTGATATGCCAGAAATGACCGCCTTGCTCCTGATACTCAACTTCGGCATCGGAAAGAGCAGTAGTACAGCTCGGGCACCAGTTAATGATGCGGTTACCCTGATAAATCAGGCCTTTTTCATACAGGGAAACAAACACCTTTTTGACCGCCTTAGAAAGCGTTTCGTCCATGGTAAAACGCTCACGGGTCCAATCGCAGGAACTACCCAGTTTTTTGAGCTGGTTGATGATTCTGTTGCCGTAAAGGTTTTTCCATTCCCAAACACGCTCGGTAAATTTCTCACGGCCTAAATCATAACGGGTGAGGCCTTCTTCCTTGCGCAGATTTTCTTCTACTTTGATCTGTGTTGCGATGCCGGCATGGTCTGTTCCCGGCACCCAAAGAGCCGCATAACCTGCCATACGCTTATAACGGATTAAAATATCCTGAAGCGTTTCGTCGAGTGCGTGTCCCATGTGAAGTTGGCCCGTAACGTTTGGTGGCGGAATTACGATGGTAAACGGTTTTTTATTGGGGTCAGAATCCGGTGTGAAATAACCCTTGTCCACCCAGTACTGATACAGACGATCCTCAACATCCTGCGGCTGATATGTCTTGCTTAAAGTCTTTTTGTTATCTTCCATAAGATCCTCCTGCGATAAATATAATGACTGCGCCGATGATTACCAGCCACATGCCAATAATTTTTGTAACATAAATCTTTTTTTCCTGCATCTCTTCATCCTCGACCGTTTCTGCCTTTCGAAGCAGGAATGGTTTTGCGGCGAAAGTGATGACGGCACCGAGTATGATTAAAATCCACGGCAGGGAGTCCATTAAAAATTCCATAACTTAAAACTCCTTTAATTTTATTGTTCGGCAAAAGCTATTTGTCGGTCAAGGGTGATTCCTGCGGCTTTTTTAAATAACAGTACGCATAATATCCTGTTGCAAAGAAACTGAGCCCCAGACTGATGACGAGTAAGGTGGTTGTCAGCGGCGCAGGAATGTTGGGAATGAGGTGGAATGCGCAAAGAATGATAAATAAGACCACCGTATTCAATTTCCCAAAAATATTGGATTTTACATATGTTTTTTTTGTATATAAAAATGTACTGCACAAAATCATAGCCAATTCTTTTGCCGCCACCAAAACCACAAACCAAAGCGGAAGAATTCCGCCGACGGTAAGACAAATCAAAACGGTGATTTGCATCAGCTTGTCCGCAAGCGGATCAGCGAGCTGCCCCCATTTTGTAGTCAAATTATATTTGCGTGCAATATAACCATCTAAGACATCAGTAATACTTGCTAAAACAAAAATTAGAACACTCCAAAGTTTTAATGGTCCTTCCAGTGCAAATGTGCAGGCGTAAAGCGGGACCATAACAAATCGCAAACCGGTGAGAAAATTAGGAACGTTCATGATTAACCTCCAAATGACATAGTATTATATATTATATAATATTAATTTATAATTTTCAAGAGAAAATCGCTCTTTTTCCACAAGATTATATGCAAAAAAACTGAATTTTGCGGAAAAATAAAAGAAAGCTGCGAGGTCCGCAGCTTTCTTGGCTTTGTGATTAACAGAAATCATCGGAAGAACAGTTATCGTCTTCCTTGTAATACGCTCTGTCTTGATACGGATTACTTAAGCTGCCGTAGGAATAACGACGAGAGTCATAAGCGCCGGAACAGCACGGAGAACAACAGGAACGGCAACACGAACAACCGCTTCTTTCCATGAAAGGTGCCGCACAATGCGTTTTCATACATGGCGAAGTGCGGTTGCACGACGGCGCACAGAAATTAGCATGGCAACGGTTGCGTTTTCCGGAAAACAGATTACATAAACAGGACATTTGATTCACCTCCTTTACATTATCAATATATGTAAAAATATGTCAAATGGACACAAAATAAGTAAAAGATGGGAAAGTTTGACGAGTGTATTGGTAAAGGACGAAGAATAATGCGGAGGAAAACGGAAATAATGAAATCAGCGGACTATTTTAATCGAAAAAGGAGAAATGAATATGAACTGTAACACCAGACGTTATACTGCGCTTTTCATTGTTACAATCATCGCTTTGTTTGCTGTTGGTTGTTCGCAAGGAGAAGACAATATGAATCGTTCGGACACACTTTATTTGTTTAATTCTAAAGGTGAAAATGCGGAAGCTTTTCAAAAGATGTGCGATGATTTTACCAAAGAAACAGGCATTCCTACGAGTGCGTTTTCTGTAGGTTCCGGTCAGGATGCACAGGAACCGCTTCGCACACAGATGAACTCGGTCAATCCGCCGGCTATTTTTTCCTTGCAGGGACTTAAAGAGTTACCGGAATGGAAAGAAAGCGGCAGATTACTCGACCTTTCCAAAGTGGAAAATAAAGAAATGAAAGCTTTGGCAGAGGCTATTCCTGAGTCTATGCGCCTTTCGGATGATGGAAAATCAAGCTATGGCATCCCGTTTAACATCGAAGGGTATGGCTATATGGTTGATAAAAAGATGCTCGAAGACTTGTTTTCTGCAGATCAAGTTGAGGGCTTGATTGACGATTTAAAAGATGTTAGTTATGAGGGTTTTACGGCTTTTTGTGAGGCTGTAACAGAATATATCAAAGCGCCTTCGGCGAAAACAGTCAGCGTAAACGGCAACAGTTATACTTTTGCGGCGGAAAAAATGGGCCGTGCAAAGAAATTAAATGGCGTATTTGCCTTTGCCGGAGCAGAAAAGTGGACCTATGGCGATCATCTGATTAATGTTGCCATCAGTGCAGTATTTCCCGATGCCAGAACGGCACAAAATGCAACCGATGCACAGATTGACCGTTTAAAACAACCTCTAATTGCTTACGGGAAAGCGCTTGATTTCGTTTCATCGCATGTGGGCGGAATCAAGGGAACGATCGGTCGAGGAAATGACCTTATCAATGCAGCAAATTTTGGATATGACCAGTCCGTACAGAGCTATGCAGACGGTAATGCGCTGTTTCTGCAGCAGGGGAACTGGGCATACAGCAATATTGAGAAAGTGAATAAAGAAGTAGCAGAAAATTCCGTTTTTCTACCGATCAAAATTCCGTTTACGGATGATATGATTCAGACAGGTAAAACAGCAAAGGAAATGAATTCTTCCATTCCGGTTTATGTCCCGAACTATTATGTTATCAATGCAAAAGCATCCGAGACAGCGCAGAAGAATGCCATCCAATTTTTGCTTTGGATGCAGAAACCGGAGAATGTGCAAAAATATGTCATTGATTCGTTCCGCAGTGTTCCATATATGGCGGAAGAAAACATGAGAATAGACAACTCGCTTTCCATGTCTATTTTAGAGTATGTGGAAGAAGATAAAACACTTTCTGCACCTTATCACGGCGCACCAAACATTTGGTCGAGCGAAGTGGTAGGAAAAGAATTGATGGAAAAATACCTGACCAAGCATGAATGGACAGAACAAGATTATGCGGCAATTGCAGATTTTGCGATTGAACGCTGGAAGAATATGAAAAAATAAAATATCTGTGAACGAAAAGGTGTCTGCGCAGGCGAACCCACGACGCAGCACCTTTTTTAATCAAAAGGAGGTCGGCTTTATTGGAACGATACTACAAAAAATGGTTTTGGGTGCTCATTTTGCCGGCAGTTTTATTTTTTGCCTTGGTTATCGCCGTTCCATTTGTTATCGGTGCAGTGTATTCCTTTACTTCGTGGAGAGGAACATATTTTGCAGGCGGCAATTTATTTGAATCGTTTGTTGGTTGGGAAAATTATGCGAAAGCTTTTTCCGATGAACAGTTTATCCATTCGATGCTTTACACCTCCGGATATACCATAGTGATGGTTTTGGTGCTCAATGTGGTTGCTCTTGCATTTGCTTTGATGCTCGGACGGATCAGGCGAGGAGTTGGCATATACCGAACGGTGTTTTTTTTGCCGAATATGCTTGGCGGTCTTGCCATGGGATTTATCTGGCAGTTTATCTTTCAGGTGGTTTATACGGACCTCTTGTTTTCCCCTGACGGACTTTTCCATGTGGAGTTTTTGCGATATATGACCCAAGACACGACCAAGGCGCTGTTTGCGTTGGTCATTATGACTGTGTGGCAGAGTGCGGGCTATATGATGCTGATTTATGTCAGCGGGCTCAACTCCATCCCCAGGGAACTTTATGAAGCGGCGGAGATCGACGGGGCAGGGCCGGTGCGCAAATTTTTTACTGTCACTTTACCTTTGTTAATGCCCTCAATTACGATTGTGTTGTTTTTAACGCTTGCCAATTCATTTAAACTCTTAGACCAGAATGTTGCGCTTACCAACGGTGATTTTAATACAAGACTGATGGCTTTGCAAATTTTGCGGACGGTGCAGGATAAAACACCCCCTGATTATGGTGTGGCGCAGGCACAAGCGGTCATTTTCTTTGCTATTGTTGCGGTAATTTCCCTGTTTCAAGTTTCTGTAACACGCAGAAAAGAGGTGGAATATTAGTGAAAGGGAATGCTTTTTTAAAAAAGAAAATAGTGCGCGTGATTCTTTATGTCGTTTTGACGCTTCTGGCAATTTATACGCTTTTGCCCATGTTATTTCTGCTCATCAATTCATTCAAAGGGCAGGCGGAAATCATACGCAACCCAATCGCCCCGCCGGAACAGTTTAGTTTTCAATATTTGCAGAGCGCATATCAGCAAATTCATTTTCCGCGTGCCCTTGGGTTTACAATTTTAATTACGGCAGCTTCACTTGCTTTGATTGTTTTATTTTCTTCCCTTTGCGGATGGGCGATCACAAGAAGAAAATCAAAAATATCGACCTTGGTGTATTTGTGCTTTGTTGCGGCTATGCTCATTCCGTTTCAGGCGGTGATGTACCCGCTGATGAACTTAATGGACCGTCTGGGGCTGAAAAATATACCGGGTTTGATTATTATGTATACCGGATTTGGATTATCGCTCAGCATTTTTTTGTATAGTGGCTTTTTCAAATCTGTTCCTCAAGGGATTGAAGAAGCGGGATTTATTGATGGTGCAAATATTTTTCAAACCTTTTTTCTGCTGGTTTTTCCGTTGGTGAAAAGCACTACAGTCACGGTGCTTATCTTAAACGGAATGTGGATTTGGAACGATTACCTTTTACCGTATCTGACCCTCGGAACATCGGAAAGCCGAACTTTGGTGTTAGAGCTTTTTTATGCCAGAATGACAGCAGGACAGTTTGGCAATCCGTGGGAATTAATTTTCCCTGCGGTTCTAATTTCTGTTCTGCCAATGGTAATTGTATTTTTGTGCCTGCAGAAGTACTTTGTTAAGGGTGTGTCGGAAGGAGCTATCAAATCATAGGTGGGGATGAGTATGAAAAGACAAAAACCGTTGATGCGGGGAGCCGGGGTGTTAATGCCAATCAGCAGTCTTTGGTCGCCGTACGGCATTGGAACCTTGGGAGATGCAGCATATCAATTCGTTGATTTCTTAAAGTGTGCCGGTCAGCGTTATTGGCAGGTTCTGCCGCTGGGGCCAACGGGATATGGAGACAGTCCGTATCAGAGTTTTTCTGCTTTTGCAGGAAATCCGTATCTGATTGACCTTGAACGCTTGATGCAAGAGGGCTTGCTGAAAAGGGAAGATGCGGAGGCTTTTTTGTGGGGAGACGACAGAAAGAAAGTAGATTACGGGAAACTTTATGATAGCCGCTTGAATTTGTTGCGGATGGCATGGAAAAACAGTAAACATCAAAAAAGAAAGGATTTTGCTTGCTTTTGCCGTGACAATGCCTATTGGTTGGATGATTATGCTGATTTTATGGCAATAAAAAGGCAATATGCCGGAAAAAGCTGGTGTTTCTGGCCGAATGAAATTCGTATGCGTCAAAAAGATGCGCTCGTAAGACTTAGGGAAGAATTAAAAGAAGAAATTGATTTTGAAAAATTTTGTCAGTTTCACTTTTTCAGGCAGTGGAAAGACCTGAAAGAATATGCGAACGAAAATGGCGTTTTGATTATTGGTGATATCCCGATTTATGTTTCTTTGGACAGCAGTGATGTATGGGCAGGAAAAGAGGAGTTTCAGTTGGATAAAAACGGCACTCCTGAAATGGTGGCGGGCGTTCCGCCGGATCATTTTTCTGCCCTTGGTCAGTTGTGGGGAAACCCGCTGTATCGTTGGGATGAGATGGAGAAAAACGGGTTCACATGGTGGAAACTCCGAATGCAGTTTTCGGCGCAAATGTATGACATCATTCGTATTGATCATTTTATTGGTGTGGTTCGATATTATGCTGTTCGTTACGGTAGCGCTGATGCCAAAAAGGGAACATGGCACAAAGGCCCCGGAGAGAAACTTTTGACGGCTCTCGGGGAGGCGCTTGGCGAAACCTGTTTGATTGCCGAGGATCTGGGGGCAGTCACCCCTGCAGTTACAAGACTACGGCTACGTGCCGGGTATCCGGGAATGAAAATATTGTCCTATGGTTTTGACGCCGGAGCAGACAATGAAAACTTACCACACCGTTTTGAACGAAATAGTGTGGTGTATGGTGGCACACATGACAATATGCCACTTTACGGATATTTTAAGAGCGCAGATGCCTCGGCTGTTTCGTTTGCAAAACAATACCTTGATGCACACAGAATTAAGGCATTGGTATCTGCCGCCATCCGAACGGCCTATGCCTCGGTTGCCGATCTGTGTATTTTTCAGATGCAAGACCTGTTAGGACTTGACAATCGGGCCAGAATGAATACTCCCGGAACGGTGGGAGGAAACTGGAGATGGAGAATAACAAAAGAACAACTTTCTGACGAAATGGCAGAAAAACTGTATGCTCTGGCATATACTTACGCAAGAGCGGAGGAGGAATCGTATGGGAGATTTTATACGAAATATTGAAAAATATCTTTCTCTTTCTTTCGGCAAGAAGAAAGAAAAAGCAACGGATAAAGAACTGTATGAGGCGATCGCAAAAGCAGCACTGGCAGAAATCGACAAACCTGCATCGTCATCTGACAAGAAACGGAGAGCGTGCTATTTTTCGGCAGAATTTTTGATGGGACGAATGATTACGGGAAATCTTTTTAATCTTGGGTTATTAAAACAGACCGAAGAGTTTTTGATTTCACTCGGAAAAGACACTCGTTTTTTTGATAAAATTGATGATGCCGCACTGGGTAACGGCGGACTTGGCCGACTGGCTGCTTGCTTTTTGGATTCCGCTGCGACGCAAGGAGTGCCGTTAGACGGCTATGGGATCCGTTATCGTTATGGCCTTTTTAAACAAGAACTGGAGCGGGGCTGGCAGAAAGAAATTGCAGATGATTGGGGCGCAGATAAGGATCCGTTCAGTATCCGTAAGGATGAAGAAAAAGTGCTCGTTCGATTCGGGGAACGGAGTGTTTTTGCCGTGCCTTACGATATGCCGGTGATTGGGTATCAACCGGGGGCGAAAAGAGCGGTGGTAAACAACTTGCGTTTGTGGCAGGCTGAGCCGGTTGCCGGTTTTGATTTTTCCAGATTTAACGAGCAGGAATATGAACAAGCCATGCAGGAACAAGTATTAGCCGAGTCAATTTCCGCCGTCCTTTATCCAAACGACAGTACCGACAGAGGAAAACGCCTAAGGCTTATGCAACAGTATTTCTTTGTTTCTGCATCGCTTGCAAGCTTGTTGCGCTCATATCAAAAAGAATACGAGAATGATTTTTCGAAATTCCATGAGAAGTTTGCGATTCAATTGAATGATACGCACCCTACGGTTGCGATCCCTGAACTTCTTCGGATTTTATGTGAACAAGGAATGGAATTCGAGCAGGCGTTTTCTATTTGCCAAAAAACATTTGCCTATACCAATCATACCATTATGGCTGAGGCACTTGAAACATGGGATGAAAAGCTCTTTCTTTCTGTCTTGCCATCGGTGTATCCTTATGTGGTGATGCTGAATTTAAGACTAAAGCGTGAACTCATTCAAAAGGGTATTCCGGAAGAAAAACATGGTCAATACCTGATCTTATGTAACGGCGTTGTGCATATGGCACGCATGGCAATCTATGCGACGCATTCTACAAATGGTGTGGCGGAAATTCATACAGAAATATTGAAAAAACGTGCACTTTCTTGTTGGCATGAGCTTTACCCGATGCGGATTAAAAATGAGACCAACGGAATCACGCAAAGAAGGTGGCTCGCGCTTTCAAATCCGGAGCTTTCAAAATTTATCACGACAAAAATAGGCGATGGCTGGCTGACCAATCTGGAGGAACTGAAGAACTTGGAAAAACAGATCCTTTTGCCGTCTGTTGCGGCGGAATTTGCCAGAATTAAGGAACAGAAAAAACTCCAACTCTCTCAGTACATTGCGCATAAGGAAGGGATTTCGATTGATCCGACCTTTTTGTTTGACATCCAGATTAAAAGGCTCCATGAATACAAACGTCAGCTTTTGAATGCTTTTTCCATTCTTGATATTTACTACGGTCTTTTGGAGGGGCGCATTACAGATTTTTCGCCCACGATATTTTTATTCGGTGCAAAGGCGGCGCCGGGATACCGAAGAGCCAAGGCGATTATTAAATATATTAATGAACTGGCGGATTTGATAGCGAAAGACGAGCGGATGCACGGACTGATGAAGGTCGTTTTTGTGCAAAATTATGACGTATCCTATGCGGAAAAACTGATTCCTGCTGCTGATGTATCTGAACAAATTTCTACCGCAGGAACAGAAGCGTCCGGCACAAGTAATATGAAATTTATGCTTAACGGCGCAGTGACGTTGGGCACATTTGACGGCGCCAACGTGGAAATCGTAAGAGAGGCGGGGGAGGAAAACAACTATATTTTCGGGAGCCGGGTAGAAGAGATAGAGTCAATCAGAGAAAGCTATTCGCCCCGCAAACTGTATGAATCAGAACCGAGAATCAAACGGGTCGTAGATTCTTTAATTGACGGGACATTCTCCGACGATGGGACAGGCGCATTTCGTGAACTGTATGAATCGCTTCTTGCCGGCGCAAGCTGGCATGCGCCGGACTGCTACTTCCTCTTAAAAGATTTTCTTCCGTATTGTGAGGCAAAATTAAAAGTCAATCACGATTGGAAAAACGCAGAGAGCTTTGCGCAGAAATGTCTTTACAATGTGGCAAATGCGGGAAAATTCTCTTCGGACAGAACCATTTTAGGATATGCCGAAGAAATATGGAAACTCAAATAATCTCCGTTTCCGATGCATAAATTAGCATCGGGAGGTTGATCGAATGAGATTAAAAACTAATGTAGAAATTCAAACCATAGAGCAGATGATGCCGGGAAATAACGGGGATACGATATTGAGGTATAAAATATCGTATCCTGTTTTTCGTTCCGACGTCTTTTTTTCTGCAACGAAGATGATGAGTGACTATTATCGGAATCGGGCGCAAACACTGGAACGTTTTTGCCGTACGGCGCTTTTTCATATGACAACAGACCATAGGGAAAGTCTTTCACTTTGTGAAGAAGTAACGATTTCCTATTGTGAAGATGTATATATCAGTCTGTATTTTGATCGCTGTATCAGCAGGAATGATGCACAAGATCAAACGGAGCGTGCGGCGGACACTTGGGAATTGACGATGGGTGGAAGGAGGCTTTCTGTGCAGGATTTGTTTTTTGGCAGGGACGATGCAGGAGAAATCGTTCTTCGTGAAATCAAAAGCCAGATATCAAAGCAAAAGCAGACGGGAAAAGTTTTTTATGAGCCCATACAACGATGCGTTGCCGATAGCTTTTGCGAGAGACAATTTTATATGACGAAGGAGGGGCTTTCGGTGTTTTTTCAGCCTTACGATATCCTTCCGCCGATGGAGGGAATTCCTGTTTTTTTACTGCCTTACGGAGACATGGGACCAAAACCGCCGAGGCACTCATAAATATGGTAATTTATATATCTGAAAACACAGAATTTAGGTTGACAAAAGTTGCCGGAAAGTGATATAATATGAACGCGTATTGTGCGAAATAAGCTGAGAGCGGAAATAGGGTGAGATTTTGCCGAAGTTTTTTGTAGATAAAAAAGATATTTCAGAGAAAAAAGCGGTCATTTCCGGCAGCGATGTTGCACATATCACAAAGGTTTTGCGTCTTTCGACCGGCGCCTGCCTTACCTTATGTGACGGCGAGGGAACGGATTATATGGCGCAGATCGCAGAGGTAGAAAAAGATAGGATTATCCTGACAATAGAAAGCAGTGTTCCGTCAGAGACCGAACCCGAGGTGCTCGTAACTTTATTTCAGGGTTTGCCGAAGGCGTCCAAGATGGAGTATATTATTCAAAAATGCACGGAGCTTGGTGTACATGGCATTGTTCCCATTGCGACTAAGCGTGCGGTAGTAAAACTTGAAAATGCGCAGGCAGAGAAAAAGAAGCTGGACCGTTGGAATAAAATTGCGCAGGAGGCGGTTAAGCAATGCGGCCGAGGTAAAATACCGAAAGTCTGCGAGGTTTCTGATGTTGCCGGAGTTTGTAAACGGGCAGAGGAGTTTGACTTGCTCCTTTTAGCGTATGAAGAAGAAAGAGAATGTTCTCTTTCGAGCGTTTTACGTGCATATCCCTCAGTAAAAAATGTTGGCATTATCATTGGACCGGAGGGAGGTTTTGCTCCGGAAGAGGCTGAAATGCTTCAAAATTCAGGTGCGAAAAGCGTTAGCCTGGGAAAACGGATTTTGCGTACGGAAACAGCGGGACATACGGTACTAACGGCAGTATTGTATGAATGCGGTGAATTAGAATAGTTTTTTGAGATAAACGGGAGAGTGGTATCATGGCAAAGACAATTACAAAAGAGAAACAAGAACAACTGGCAAACAGACTGGTGCTTAATTTTGGGATCCTGCTTGGTGTTGCGCTGATTATGTTATACGTCAATAACGCACTCAGAAGTTTTGGCGCATACCAGTCCGTTACTTATACAATCGCTTTTATTCTCGGTATCGTCGGTGTAGCCGGAGCAATTGCATTTTTTGTGCTTGGAAAGACCAAGTATCCGAAACTGAAGAATTTTAGTGCGCTTTTTCTTGGTTTATTCGTGATTTGCGCTATGATTTATTTGGCCAAACTTGCGTGGATTCCGGGTTATGATCATATCACCGCAGTTATTACGGTTTATATCTCGATGGCGGTTTACTTTATTGTTTTGTCAGTAATTACGGCCGTGATGATGAAAAGGCCGCTGGAGAAAACAGAAAAAGCAGAAATCAAGCACGCAAAGAAGAAAAAAAGAAAATAAATCCTGTGATTGCACAGGAAAAATACATAACAGACAAAGGAGAAAAATCATGTTCGATTTGGAATGCGTAAAAAATATTGACCCAGAAATTGTTAAAATCATTAAAAAGGAAATTGACAGACAAAATCGCAATATTGAATTGATTGCGTCTGAAAACTGTGTTACGCCGGCCGTTATGGCGGCAATGGGTTCGCCTCTGACCAATAAGTATGCGGAAGGCTATCC
>JAZSOJ010000111.1:0-8671 GCA_045536855.1 Clostridia bacterium
ATATGGCAGAGGCGGTAGAGGACGCCTTCCGCTATGGGAAAATAGTGCTTGCCACAACGACGTACAACGGCGGTATTTTCCCCTTTATGTTTGAATTCCTCCATCACCTGACGGAACGCAACTACCAGAATCGCACTATCGGCATGATGGAAAACGGCACCTGGGCGGCGGCGGCAGAAAAGAAGATGAAGGAGCTGCTTGCGGCATCAAAAGACCTTATATTTACAGAAAATAATGTGCATATCAAATCGGCAGTATCGGAAGAAAACAAAAAAGAAATCGCTGCTCTGGCAAAAGAGATATTAGAAAAATAAAAAAACGAAAAGGCCGGAAATACAACCTCGTATTTCCGGCCTTTTTCATTTATTAAAAGCAACAAAATTCATCGGTTTCTACTCGTCTTCGTGTTCATCCTTTGTGTGAGAACTCCTTCTTTTTTTTATGCCGTGCGCAACGGGAAGAAGAAAAGGAAAGCATACCGTCAAGGCAAAATCAAAGACATAGTGGACGGCATACATTCTAAGAGCGGCAAAAAATCCCGAGAGAAAGTCAAAGCTAAATATCAGAAAAACGAGCAAATGGAATTTCCTGCTGCGATGTTTTGACGAGGCAAGCATATACGCCGAAATCCAGGCAAGCATGATTTGTAAAACCATAAACAGGAGCTGTGCTGTACGGCTTGCACGTGGGCCGGAAGACACCGAAATGGCGATGATGGATAAAAATGCCGTTATGACTGCGGCGAGTGTCCCCCAGGGATAGTTTTTCTTACAGTCGAGCTTCCGCCGAGTGCTCCATTCTTTACGCAGATGCAAACATGTGGTTGCAAGGAAAATATAAAGCCCGGCATATGCAAGATCTGTTCCGGAAAAACCGGACGGTAGAGCGCCTAAAAACAGAAGAGAGGCATACAAGAGGACATCTCCCAATGCCACACAAGCCATTGCTGAAATCAGATAGATATATTTTCGTTTGTCTGATATACGATGGTACAAAAACATACCATAAAATACACAAATCAAAAGCACCATGGTTTGCAAAACATCAAGTGCGAACCCTTTTTGCAATAAGGGGATGATCGTTGTTTGCAAACGCTCTGACAGGATTTCCATTGTTTTGCCTCCTTGGGAGTGGTATATCAAGTCGTAGCCCATAGGCATAATTATAGACCTTTTTTGGCATTTCGTCAACCGTAAAATGACATTTTTACCGCATTTCCAACAATTTTTTTTCGAGCTCAGAAAGACTGTTTACCATCATACAATCACTGAGCTCGCCTCCTTTGGCATAGCCATAGGAAACGCCGACAAAATCAACTCCCAGACAGGTGGCGGCAACCTTGTCCTGCCAGCGGTCGCCAACAATAACGATGTCTTTTCTGACGGCGCCGAGGCGGCCGCTTTTTGCAGTGAACAATCCGCTCTTTTGCATGGCAAAGCGCAAAACATCTTCTTTATTACTGATGGTATAGTCAGAGGATACCCCCCTGATTTCTGTAAAAAATCCATCAAGTTTCCAATATTCCAGCAAGCGGGAAAGGGCGCTGTGGAGCATCGAAGATACAGCATATAGGCGAAGCCCCTGATCGCAGAGCGTGTGCAGACAAGCTTCTGCCCCCTCAAACGGGGTGCATTGGTAGAGCGCATCTTTCAAAAAACAATCCTGATAAGCTCGAATCAATGGCTCGGCTTCCGATAGGCCGATGCCGTAGGCGTCGATAACCGCATCGGGCACCGAAACGCCGCAAAACGAAGCGAAATCCTCCGGTAGCGGGCGGGCGCAAAGACCGGCGGCAAAGGTAAGGGCCGTTTGGACAGCGTCAGCCGTTTGAAACAGAACGCCGCCGACATCAAAGAAAACATGTTTTTTCATCCGTATCTCCCTTCGGCTCAAAAGAAAAGGATTATCCCGGCGTATGCTCCGAGACAATCCCATGCTTTTTTATAAATAAACAAATTAAATCTGCTGTGTGATTATGCAAAATTCCAACGCCTTTTAAGGACTTTGTGTCGGTTCGATAAAGCGAATTATTCTGCTAAGCTTTGCAATATCTCACGATACGCATGGATCAAGGTAACAACATTATATGGATTGGCATCGGCCAGCGCATAAAAACGAACCACTTCTTCGCCAAATTGTACGGGATAAGCGATAATTTCGCCTTTTGCACAGGAAACGGAAGCAAGAAGCTCCTCGTCGGAGTGGATCCATTCAAAAGCGGAGGGAGAAATCTGTTCAATCATTCCGCCCAACACCTGCAATCGCTGATTTTCTTCGTGGTACAGCTGAATCAGACGCTCATCCATATAGCCGGTGTCAAAAAATACAAACGGCATATCGGTGGAAAGCGCAACGACAGCTGTTTCGTAGAGGTTTTCATCCTCAAAGTCAACGATGGAAACATTGGTAAGCCCCGTAATTGCTGTTGCTACCGTAAAAAGATCTGCGGCGCCTGCCTCTTTTGCCGTGGTAGGCATAAAGATTTTCAGCGGCTGATTTTTTGTTGTCTGGATCGTAATCTGATTCCGAATCGGCGCAAGCTCTGCCGGTGCCGGCATAAACTCTACCAGCGCACCCAAAGCTTCGCTGACAAAACGAAGCGGAACGAAGGTTTTCCCATTCACCAAGCGTGCCGGAGCATCGAGGAGAAAGGCTTCCTCGTTTTTACTTGCCTCAAGAGAGCCAAGCGGAAGTGTAATCACACAATCCTTGCTCATGGTGGAGGTTGTGATAGTTAAAACATGATTGGTCAGCGTGATGTTTTCATCGGGAATACCCAAAGCGTTACACAAAGAGCGCACGGGAATCAGTGTGCGGTCGTTTTCAATAAACGCAAGCTCGCTTTCGGAAAGAGCAACGCCGTCGACCAAAATTTGCAGCTCGCCCGCTTCGGCAGATACGCTAAAGCACATCGAAGAAAGCAAAAGGAGTGCCGCTAAGAAAAGAGTCAAACATTTTTTCATTTGTACATACCCCCGTTAAGTTAATGTTTTATTCCCTGAACCATGCTGATATCACGGGCAATCGGTTCATTAAATACCATGTGAATATACACGTCTTTTTTCTCGCCCTCAATTAAGAACTGCACGCTCGATACGGTCGAAAGCTCGGTCAGCGAGTTTACAATCGAGTAGATCGTCATAATTTCCGCTGTGCTGCCGCCCGAATGCTTATGGATAAAATCTGCAGACAAATTCACAAAGCAAACGCCGTCTTTGGTTTCTGCAGATAAGATTTTTGTTTCCGGCGGAAGCGTTTTATAGCTCATGTTGTTTTGCGGACCACGAATCAGCTCGGTCAGAATCACCTTTTCTATGGTTTCGCCCTTTGGTACGGTCACACGTCTGATTTCCCGCAACAAAAGCGAATCGCCGTCGCTGAAATAGAGGGTAATATTCTCCTCGTCCTGCGTCAAAGCGTTGGCGTCAAAAACCAAATCGCTTTCCTTTAAGTTTGTGACAATTGTGCCGTCATCTAATTGCAGCGGCATTGCCTCCACCCAGATGCTGACCGAGGTCACAGAGCTGATGGAGCACAGCGATTTAACGATAGACACTGCGGCAAGGACGTTGGAAATATTTTCTGCGTGATAAAATTCTTTCGATAAATCAACGGTCACAGAACCCTTTTCCACCCACAGATTTAAAAGGGCGGTTCCCGCACGAATCACACGGGAGGCAGAGGGAGTATTAGGACCTTCGATCAGTTTTTCCACAACATAGCGTGGCTGCTCCTGCGGAGCGATGCCTGAGACGGAGAGGCGTTCCTCGATGAGATCGGTTGCTGTAGCATTCCCGAAATACAGGCTGACATGGTCAGACTGGAGATCTCCGCCCGGGGCATTCGCGCTTTGGGCGCAGCCGGAAAGCAGAAGCAAAACAAAAAGCATCGCAAGACAAAGACCGGTCATTTTCTTCATCATCATCCAACACCATCCTCTCACCACGAAAAGGTAAAAAATGTAAATTGCATTCAAAATTTTTACAAAAAAAGTGCCTTAAGACCGCATTAAAAAAGGGGGGATTTAAGATTGTCTTGAGGCACTTTCTGTAAAAATGAAAGTAAACTGCGAAAATCGCAATCAGTGGCGGTCGATAGCGGCGAGCCGTGCCTTGACACGGTCAAGCTCTTCTTCGAGCGCCTCTACTTTCTTGGTATAATCGATAATTTTTTGTGCGGATTCTTCGTATGCACGTTGCTTGCGCAGGCATTCATCCGCAATATTAACAGATGCCAAAACGGCAATCTGGGCTGTGCTCATACAGGGATTGGCGTTTCGGATCAGCTCCATCTGGCGATCCACATAGTCCGAAACCTCCAGCATATACTCTCTGGATTCTTCCGAGACCAGCATGTATTCTTTCTTTGCAATTTTAACGGCGAGCTTGTTACGCTTTCCCGTCATTTTATGTCACTCCCTTTACGCCAACTCCGCATCGATGATATTGCTCATCGCAAGCTCTACATCCTGCTGAGAAAGATCTTTGGCAACGACCAATTCGCTGACCAAAATCTGCTTGGCGCTACTTAACATTTTACGTTCGCCGGTGGAAAGGCCGCCACGGCTTTTGTCACGGAACATCAAATTCTTTACCACACGGACCACTTCATAAATGTCGCCGCTTTTGATGCGGGACATATTTTCCCGATAACGTTTGTTCCAGTTCGGATCCATTTCGACAGGGCAATTCTGAAACTCTTTTAAAACACGATCTGCTTCTGCGCTGTCAATGACATCACGAAGCCCGATTTCTTCCGCATTATTCATAGGAATCATCACACGCATATCTCCAATCGGCATGCGCATGATATAATAATTCTGACGGGCACCCATAATTTCACGTTCTTCGATTGCTTCGATAATTCCGGCACCGTGCATCGGGTATACGATTTTGTCTCCTACGCCGTACTTCATACTCCACAGCCTCCTGCTGGTCTTGCCAAAACTGTCTGCCCCATGAACAACGATCTGTTCAAAAAAGAATTGCCTTTGTATTATTGTATTACAAATATTCGTTTCTGTCAAGTATTTCTTCTGTTTGTTTTGCGCATCCGATGCGGTTTTTTCGTGTGTTTGAAACGCAAATTTAATTTTTGAAATTTGGGATATCGGTTGATTTTACGTTGTTGTTTTGGTAGAATAACACATAGGATGAACCAAGGGAAGGAGCTGACCGTATTGAACTTCTTGCTGACGGTATTTTTTGCTGTTTCATGCCTGATTGCGGGGCAGCGTTTTTATCAGCCAAAAATGAAGTCCACACGGGCGATTTCTGACGGCACACACCCCTTGTTTCCAAATAGCGAAAAGCTTCTGGTATGCCTCATCTTTGCGCTGGGCATCTTCGTTCGTTTTGCGGCGTTTTGGAGCATTCCCGGCGGCCTCAATCAGGACGAGGCCTCAGCGGCATACGATGCGTTTGCGGACCTTTTTTACGGGCAGGACCGCAACGGGTACCATAATCCTGTCTATTCCGTTGCGTGGGGCAGCGGACACAGTTCGCTTTATCTGACGCTTTCAAAGCCGTGGATTGCGCTTTTCGGACTGAATGTGTTTACGGCACGCATCACAAACGTTTTATTCGGCTCGCTTTCTTTGTTTGCGTTTTGGGGGGCGGCAAAGAGGCTTGTGCCGGACCACCACACAACAGCACTTTTTTTGTTTGCCATTTGCCCTTGGCATATCATGGCGAGTCGTTGGGGTCTTGATTGCAACTTGTTTCCGAGCGTGTTTTTGTGGGGGTTGTATTTTTTGACCAAAGGGGTGGAAAACTCAAAGTTTTATCCCTTGGCAGCATTTTTCTGCGGTATTTCCTTGTATGCGTACGGAGCGTCTTATCTTACGGTTCCGGTTTTTTTGTTGCTGTGTTGTTTGTATTTATTGCGCCGGGGAAAGCTGTCTTTTAAGATGGCGGCCGTTTCGGCGGCGGTCTTCTTGGTTGTGGCGGCACCGATTGCGCTTTTTATGGTGATTCAGATTTTTGATTTGCCGCCGCTGGATTGGGGGTTTATGAGCTTTCCGAAACTCATTTCGGGCCGATATCATTCGACGATAACCGTGCTTTCCGGAAATCTTTTTGATACGATGTGGACAAACCTTAAGCGTTTGCTTGCGGTGATATTTTTTCAAAATGATGGTCTGATATGGAATGCGATTGACGGATTTGGAACAATGTATTTGTTCTCTGCGCCCTTTTTCCTGCTGGGATTTGCTTCCCTCTTCATCCGAAAAAAAGGAGAGGAAAAGGCAGAAAAAGCATATTCTCCCCAATGGATTATCCTGTTTTTGCTGATTGCCGCTTTTGTGTTGGGCATCACCACAGAGGTTAACATTAACCGTGCAAACTTTGTGTTTATTCCGCTTCTTTTCTTGATGGTTCGTGGCATGGGTTTTGTTTTTACCTATCTCAAAAAAATGACCTTGCCTACGCTCGGCATTTATGCCTGTGCATTTTTGCTGTTTGCAGGAAGTTATGTGACTTCCTATCGTACGGCTATCGGAAAGGCGTTTTTCCAAGGGGCGGGAGAGGCCATTTGCTATGCGAGCCAACAGTCGAAAGGAACGGTTTATTTAAGTAATGAAATCAATGCGCCGTATGTGTTGGCGCTGTTTTATACCCAAAAAGATCCGCAGACGTTTATAGACACTGTAGATTACTTAAACCCGGATAGTGAATGTCGGGTGGTGTTGTCATTTGATCGCTATGTGACCGGTGTACGAGGGACGCTTTCGGAAAATGAAAGTGCCGTCATCAGCGAGGGAGAACGTCATTATTTCGATGATGGACAATATCAGCTGACACCATTTGAAAATTACTATGTTGTGACAAAAAAGTAGGAGGAAATCCATGATTTCGGTGATTGTTCCGGCGTACAATGAAGAAAAACGTATAGGAAAGACGCTCGATAGCTTGTGCGCCTTTTTGAGTAGCGCTTATAAAGAAGACGAATATGAGATTGTGGTGGTAGACGACGGCAGTACGGATAATACCCGCCGGTTGGTTTCGAGCCGTTCCGACCAAAACTTGCGCCTGGTCGGATACAGCCAAAACCGTGGGAAGGGTGGCGCTGTAAAATTTGGCGTCAGTCAGGCGGCGGGAGAGATTCTTCTGTTTACCGATGCTGACCTTCCGTATGCGCCGGAAAACATAAAAAAAGCGGCAGAACAAATGGAAACCGAGGGCTATGATGTCATTTTAAACAGTCGGGAAGAAAAAGAAAGCAAGCGCAAATATCCGCTTTACCGCCGACTGATGTCGCAGGGTTTTGCCTTTGTGGTGAATTTGATCTTAAAGCTTCATGTTCCGGATACTCAGTGCGGCTTCAAGGCATTTCGGAAAGCGGCGGCAGACCGGATTTTTCCCCAGTGTACACTGTCCGGTTGGGGGTTTGATGTAGAGCTGATTTTCCTTGCCAAGAAAAAGGGTTTTTCCATCGGCAGACTTCCGGTGGTCTTATTTCACGACAATGAAGGATCGAAAGTGCGTGCGTTTCATGATGCGCTGCAGATGTTTTCAGAGGTGCTTTCGGTAAGAAAAAATGAAAAAAAGAAACTCTATGAGGATAAGACGAGCAAAATGGACAAAAATGTCTGACGGTATAAAAAAAGAGCAAGATTGATTTCATCTTGCTCTTTTTATGTTTAAAATCATCGTGCATAAATTCAGGAATTAAACTGAAATAAAGCGACAGTCTCAAGTGTTGTTTAGTTGTACCAACTTTTTATCTTGCGTAATCTATAACTTTACAATCATACCCAACAACCTTTTCCAGCGTCTCACATAATCCATCTACTATAAAATCGCAGACTTCCGTTGAAAGTTCTTCCCTATCACTTTTAAATGAAATTTGATAAATATCTGCTTGATTTGCTCTGCGTAGCGTTATATCATGATTTGTATTGGCATGCTTTTTACTAATTGCATATAAAAATGTATCGCCCTCTAATAATTCCGAAAGAGCTTTCTGTAAAGTTTCTTCAGAAACCTCTTTTGTATACTCAGAGATAATATATAAATTGGCTATTTTTTCGTATTTAAACATTACCTTTTCTTGTTTTTGTGGGGTGTGTTTTTCGTGTTTTACATTATTATTTAAAATCAAATATAAACAAAACATTCCCAGACAAACAACAAGTGTGAATAAAGAACTTATAATCGCAATAGTACTCTTTTTCATTTAGTTTCCTCTCCATTACCCTTAGCCGTATTTATAGATTTCACGAGCATTCGCCTTATGACACCGCATTCTTGTAAAAGTTCTTTTGATATATTTTCTGTAATACAATTTGAACCAACAAGCATTTCTATCCAGTATTCGGTTTCAACACATTCCTTTAATGCTATGTGAAATTTATTTATAAAGTCTGCTTTGCTTGATGCGTAATTTGCTTCATGGATATTTGCACCGATTGACGAGGCACTTCTCGTGATTTGATTAACGAGTACACTTCTACCTTTTCGAGTATCAACACTGTCGCAAAGGGATATAACTTTAAGCGCCAATGTTTTTGCCCTTGACCTGAGTTTCGAATTTTTCATAAATTTTCTCCTTTTGGTGAAGTTTTTGCTTTCGCAAAAGTGAAGTAGCTCCCGCTGTTCGCTGTGAAGTTTTGTTCTAACGAACAAAGTGAAGTTAAGTTTGCCATTAAAACACTTGCGAAGCAAACTTC
>JAZSOJ010000019.1:0-1734 GCA_045536855.1 Clostridia bacterium
ATTCTGCATCCTCTCCGCTTCTTCCCTCAATGCCTTAGAAAGTGCATCCTCTGCCTTTTCCTCGTCATATCGACCAGTAACAGCCCGTCCGCTGTCGCTCCATCCACACCAGTTTTTCAAGCCGAAAATGGACATTGTGGGATTGTACTTGCCCATCATACCGCCCTGCATAATCACATCGCTTTGCAGTTGCTCAAATTCCTTTTTTATACTGGGGAAGTATTTATTCAAACTATTGTAAATCGTCTTTCTGTCGGTGTCCTCATAGTGCTGTGACAACCATCTGCAAAAAGCCGATTGTGTAGGTACTGAATTAAATTCATTCTGTACGATCTCGTTGCAGAAGTCAGACCAAAGGGCAATCATTTGTTCCGCACTCTCAAACCGCTTTGGCTGTCCTCGTTTTGCCATCCAGCCTCACCTCCAAACAGAAAAATAGTGCATACAGACAGTTTCCCATCCATATACACTATTTTATCAATTATTTTGGGGTTTGTCAATCTATTACAAATTCCAGCTGTAATTCACCGTCTTTTGAAAAGGTTATTTTGTTGTCGGGTGTAATTTTCATAGTTCCCGTTTCATCGGTTATCTCGATACACTTGTTTTCGGCATCTAACTTTATTTTCTTTTCCATACAAACCTCAATCTCTGCGGTATTTGTTGTAACGGGTGCGGTCATATTCACGCCTTGCCCTGTTTACCCGTTCCAATTCTTCAACCCACGGCTTGCGATCAGGGCAGGTGTCGTGACACCCTGGCTTTTTCCATGGTCTTTGGCACCCTTTGCAGGGGTTTTCATCTCTTATTCCATTTTCTAATTTGCTCATTCTTTTTCTCCACGAGAACAATAATCGCACATCGTCGTCCACTTTCTCCAGTGGTTGCAAAAGCCAACACTTCCATCGTGGTCGTGCTTTTTACAACTACAACAATACACAACTTTAAACTCTTGCAGATCAGCAATGTCTTCAACTACCCGAACGGCATCAAGTAAGCCGGTTTTATACCCCTTTGCCCAATCTCCGTTGCCGTCCAGGGCATTGGCTGCAGATTTAATAGCGTCCGCAGCCCCCCTTGCATCAATCAGCTGTGTTTTGCTTTCCATTGTCACTTCCCCCATTTGCCGAATCCATTTTTAGCCATAATATTTGCCGCCTTCTACACACACAATCAGCTTGTCTGCGTTTTCGATTGTCTTATTTTTGCGGTATGCTGCACGGGCAAGTTCTGTTCGCTTGATTTGGTCAACCCATTCTTTCCCCATACGGTCAACAATCTTGTGCGCCTCGTAGGTTCGTAACAATTCTACTTTTTCACGGGTTGCCACATCTCGACCAATTAAACCTTTTTTGTAGCTTTCATACAACAGCCGCAATTCCATGAAAAGTATCTGATCCGGATATTCCAAGCCCTTCGGCATTTCTTCGCCCGCCATTGCCAATTTTTCATATGGCAACTCAAGCAACTTTGTTTCTGCCATCACAGCCACCCCCAGCACTTTCCATTCTCAAACCATCTGCCAAAGCGGAAAGCGGAATACAGACCGCCAATACTGCAAGCTGGCAATGCAATGTAAGGTGTCATCCAACCAACGCAACCCAACAATCCAAACGCCAGGGCGATTGCAGCATACATACAAGCATCAATCAGCATCTTTCTCTGTCGATTCGCTTGCCGCTTTTCGTGGAAAGCATTGACAGCTTCCTGCCGTTCCGGGTCATTCACGATCCG
>JAZSOJ010000163.1:0-7791 GCA_045536855.1 Clostridia bacterium
GATGTTCATATCATCGGCAAAGATATTTTAAGATTCCATACCATTTACTGGCCGATTATGCTGATGGCGCTCGGCGAGCCGCTTCCTAAGCAGGTGTTCGGTCATCCGTGGTTGCTTGCCGGCATGGATAAAATGAGTAAGTCCCGCGGCAATGTATTGTATGCAGACGATTTGGTGCGCCGCTTTGGCGTGGATGCCATCCGTTATTATCTTTTGAGCGAAATGCCGTATGCACAGGATGGTACGATTTCTTACGAAACGATTATCGCTCGTTATAATGCAGACCTTGCCAATACGCTTGGTAACCTCGTCAACCGTACGGTTGCGATGATGAACAAGTATTTTGGCGGCGTGATTCAGCCTGCATCAAGCAACAAATTTAACAATAAGCTGATTGCCTGCGCGCAAGATGCCGTAAAAATTTCTTCGGCAAAAATGGATGAGTATAAAACCGCAGATGCGCTGGATGCAATTTTTGCACTGGCACGCCGCTCGAATAAGTATATTGATGAAACGGCTCCGTGGGTGCTGGCAAAGGACGAAAACAGCCGTGCACGCCTCGGTGGAGTGCTCTACAATCTGGTGGAGAGCATCCGTATTTTAGCTGTGCTGCTTTCTCCGTTTATGCCCCAAACCGCAAAGAGCATCTTCTCTCAGATTAACGCAAAGGCAACGGATTTTGACAGCGTAAAAGAATTTGGAAAAACGGTTGCCGGTGAGAGCGTAGGCGAGGCAACGCCTTTGTTTGCACGACTCGATGAGAAAAAACTTTTGGAAGAAATTGAAGCGGAAACGGCAGCAAAACAAGAGGCGGCAAAGCAGGAGGAAGTACCCGAAGAAAACGTTATCGGTATTGAAGACTTTGCCAAGGTGGAACTTAAGGTCGGCTTAGTACTTGAGTCAAAGCCGGTGGAGGGAGCAGAAAAGCTGTTGGTTTCGCAGATTAAAATCGGCGATGAGACCCGTCAGATTGTTTCGGGTATTGCAAAATACTATGACCCGTCCGAGTTGGTTGGTAAAAAGGTTGTCGTCGTGACGAACTTAAAACCGGTTAAGCTTCGTGGTGTTTTATCCGAGGGTATGATTTTGGCGGCATCCGATAAAAAAGACCTGACGGTATTAACCGTGGATAAGGATATCCCTGACGGAACAAAAATCAGCTGAGTAAAAATATTTGTAAATTTGACAAAAAACAAATATTTTGATTGCGAAAATGATTTTGGAGCGATATAATAAATTGTTGTATATTATTTTAGGGAGATAGAGAAAGGACGAGTGTAATGAGCAAGTTTTTGGACAGAATCAAAGAACGTGCAAAGCTGGACAAAAAGACGATTGTTTTGGCAGAGGGCGAGGATATCCGTACCGTCAAAGCGGCGGATATGATCTTAAAAGAGGGGATTGCAAACATTATCATTTTGGGTAATGAAGACAAAATCCGTGAACTCGCTGTTGGTCTTGATATCAGCAAGGCACAGATTATCGATCCCGAAAAGGCAGACAATCTGCAGGAATTCGCAGACATGTTCTACGAAATGAGAAAAGCAAAGGGCATGACGCCGGAGAAGGCATTGGAAACAATGAAAAACCCCTTGTACTACGGTGTTATGATGGTAAAAACCGATATGGCAGACGGTCAGGTTGCAGGTGCAGTCAACTCCACCTCCAATGTGCTTCGTCCCTGCCTGCAAATCTTAAAGACGGCACCGGGCACGAAATTGGTCAGCGCATTCTTCGTGATGGTTGTTCCGGATTGTGAATATGGACACAACGGCACATTTATCTATGCAGACAGCGGCCTGAATGAGAATCCGGACGCAGATGCAGTATCCGAGATTGCAATTTCTTCTGCGGCATCTTTTGAGTCCTTGGTTGAGGCAGAACCGGTTATTGCGATGCTTTCTTATTCTACATACGGCAGCGCAAAGAGCGAGCTGGTAGACAAAATGCAGCTTGCTACCAAGCTTGCAAAGGAAAAGCGTCCTGACTTAAAGCTCGACGGTGAACTTCAAGCCGATGCGGCAATCATTCCGGAAATCGGTCAGTCCAAGGCGCCGGGTTCTGAGATTGCGGGAAAAGCAAATGTTTTGGTATTCCCTGACTTAAACTGCGGTAATATCGCATACAAGCTGACCCAGCGCTTAGCAAAAGCAGAGGCTTACGGCCCGATTACGCAGGGTATTGCAAAGCCGGTTAATGACCTCTCTCGTGGTTGTTCGGCAGAGGATATTGTTGGCGTTTGCGCGATTACTTGCGTTCAGGCGCAGGCGCAGAAAAAGAATTCTTGATCAAAAATTTGAGAAAGTTGGAGGCCAGTTATGAAAGTATTAGTTATCAACACAGGTAGTTCGTCCCTTAAATATCAGTTGATTGACATGGACAATGAGACCGTTATTGCAAAAGGTCTTTGTGAGCGTATCGGTATCGACAATCCGAAAATTACCCACAAGCCGACCGGCAAAGACAATGTGGAAAAGCAGGTCGAAATGAAAGACCATTCCGATGCAATCCAGCTCGTTTTGGCAGCACTCACCGATAAAGAACACGGCGTTATTTCCGATATGAGCGAAATCTCTGCGGTTGGTCATCGTGTGGTTCACGGCGGCGAAGAATTTACTTGCTCCGTGATTGTCAACGACGCAGTCAAAGCAGCACTCAAAAAGTGCTGCGATTTGGCACCGCTTCACAATCCGGCAAACCTGATGGGTATCGAGGCTTGTGAAAAGGCAATGCCGGGCGTTCCGATGGTTGCAGTTTTTGATACCGCATTCCATCAGACCATGCCGCCAAAAGCATATATGTACGGTATTCCGTATGAGTACTATGAAAAATACAGAATCCGCAAGTATGGTTTCCACGGCACTTCGCACAGATATGTATCTTCTCGTGTTGCTGAACTGATGGGCAAGCCGATTGAAGAGCTGAAAATCATTACCTTCCATTTGGGCAACGGATCTTCTATGTGCGCAGTAAAGAACGGCAAATCCGTAGACACTTCTATGGGCTTTACGCCGCTTTCCGGTGTTTTGATGGGTTCTCGCTGTGGTCTTTTGGACCCGGCAATCGTTACATACATTATGGAAAAAGAAGGCCTTTCGGTCAAAGAAATGGATGCGATGCTCAATAAGAACTCCGGCGTACTCGGCATTTCCGGCGTTTCGAGCGACTTCCGTGATATTGAAAAGGCGGCAGCAGGCGGCAATGAGCGTGCACAGCTGGCTCTTGATATGTTCGAATATGCGGTTCGCCGCTATATCGGCTGGTACGCATCCGAAATGGAGGGTGTAGATGCGATCGCATTTGCCGGCGGTGTTGGTGAAAACAACATTTCTCTCCGTGAAAGCCTCTTAAAGAACCATGAGTTTATGGGTATCAAGGTTGACCCGGTGAAGAATGCGGTTCGTGGCGAAGAGGTAGAAATTACCGCAGAAGGCTCCCGTGTTCGTGTATTCGTTGTTCCGACGAATGAAGAGCTGGCAATTGCCCGTGATACGAAAGTATTATTAGAAAAATAATCACAAAAAACAAAAAACAGCTGAGGAAAATCCTCAGCTGTTTTTTTATTCATCAGATTCTTTTGTTTCGCATTGCAATACATAGTTTCTTGGGGTAAGCCCCGTCATTCTCTTAAACACCTTGGAGAAATAGCTCTGACTTTCGTAACCGACACGAAGAGCAATCTGTGCAGTATCCATCGTTCGGTCAAGGAGCAGTTGTTTGGCATGACGGATGCGAACCTCGCTTAAATAATGGTTAAAATTTTTGCCGTATTCCGACTTGAAAAGCCGTGAAAGATAAGGCACACTTAAAAATACAAATTCGGCGGCGGAGCCTAAAGAAATATCCCGCATGTAGTTTTGCTCTACGTATTTGATGACACGGCGCACAACCTCGCTTGTGATTTCCCGTTCCTCTTCGAGGAGTTCGGCTGAAATCGAAGAGAAGAAATTTTTGCAAAGCCTCAAAAGAAGTTGCTCGATGTCTGCATCGCAAGTCAGCTTTTCCGGATCAAGCAGGAACTGCCAAAGCCCTTCGTTCCGGGGATAAGGCGCTCCGTGGTCGGATAAAATCTGTGAAAGCAGGCAGGAAAATTCCAGGCAAAGTGCGGATTTTAACAGAAGATTTTCCTGATCACAGGTCAGGATTTTCAATTGTGCTTTTTCCAGACAGCGCTGAATTTTTATCCGGCTTCTTGCGGATAAAGCAGAAAGCAGAGCTGATTCCGTGTCGGCAAAAAATCCGCCGGGAAGATTTTCGGACCGACCGGCCGGCTGAAAAGGGGAAAGCGTTAACTGAAACAAATCCAAAAGCCTCAGGATGTCCTCGATACTTCGCAAGGGAAGCTTGCCACGAATATCTCCTAAAATTGTGGAAATTGCGAAGGAAGCAGACGATAGGGGCCACAGCGTTTCGGCAATATCTTCGCCTGAGGCTAAAACACGAACAGGTCCGCCAAAAGCGGTTGCGATATGTTCGTTTCCGCTGTAGATGGGAACGGCGAATAAAACCAGATGCTTATGGCAAACAAAAGCCAATCTGCCGCTTAGGTTAGCGGCCGCTGCAGCGCTATCCGCCATGCGGTCAAAACAAGCGGATGGACAGCGGTTATCCGGTTCGGGTATTTGGCAAAGCGGACAAAAGGGAGCCGGCTCGTGTGCAGCACCGAAATGGACTAAAAGAGAGGTATGTATGCCGGTTACGGAGTCAAACAGGCGGACGACAGATTCCGCCCGACGCAGCAAGTCGGTTTCATTTCTTTTCATAATACCGTTCCTTTCTTTCTGGTTGCATTAAAACAGTATCATTGTACCAATAATATTTATATTTGACAAGCGTATATTTTTTTGGAATGTTCACAATTTAGTCATTGAAATTCATGGGCTGGTGTGTTAGACTATTAAAATAATGAAAGAGGGGATGACAACTTGAAGAAAATCATCGGTTACTTAAAACCGTATATTCCGTATTTTATCCTTGCATTCATCCTGATTGCGATTCGTGTGTCGAGTGAACTGTCGCTCCCGAATCTGATGTCGGAAATCGTAGACAAGGGGATTGCCTCGGGGGATATGCTATATATCTGGCGTACAGGCGGAATGATGCTGGCGCTTGCATTTATTTCGACGGCGGCGATTATCTCGATGGACTATTTCGGCGCAAAAATTGCAACAGGCTTTTCCCGTGATGTCAGAAAAAGCGTGTTTCATAAGGTGCAGAGTTTTTCGGGTGTTGAGCTGGGAAAATTCGGAGCATCCTCTTTGATTACCCGTACGATTAATGATATTACGCAGCTTCAGAATTTTCTGATTATGTTTACCCGAATTATTATTATGTGTCCGATGTATATGCTGGGTTCCATTTTCCTTGCCTTTTCTAAGGACGTGACGATGGCAATTATCTTTTTGTCGTTGGTTCCGTTCCTTTTGGCAATTATTATTTTGGTATCCCGCAAAACCATACCGCTTTCAGTAACAATTCAAAAAAGAGTGGATAAAATCAATCTGATTATCCGTGAAAAACTGTCGGGAAACCGTGTCATTCGTGCGTTTCATAAAGAGCGCTCTGAGGAAAAACGCTTTGATGAGGCAAACCTCGACTTGACGAATGTCATGATTAAGCTTCAGAAGATTTCGTCGATTTTGATGCCGGCAATGGTCATTGTGTTAAATGCCGGAACAATAGCTGTTGTCTGGGTGGGCGCAGCGAAAATCGGTCAAGGCGCACTCGAAGTCGGCGATATGATGGCGGTTATCCAGTATATTATGCACATTATGATGTCTTTGATGCTGTTGTCCGTAGTCTTTATTATGTATCCAAGAGCTGCCGCATCGGCAGAGCGTGTGGCGGAAATCTTAAATACCACACCGGTGATTGTTGATGCCAAAGAAACGAAACAGCCGACGGCCCCTAAGGGACGTGTGGAGTTTAAAAATGTAAGCTTTCGCTATGAAGATTCCGATGAGGCGGCGCTGGAAAACATTTCATTTGTTGCGGAGCCCGGCGAGACCACGGCAATTATCGGCAGTACGGGCAGCGGTAAATCAACGCTCATTCAGCTGATTCCAAGAATGTATGATGTCAGCGAGGGACAAGTGTTAGTGGATGGCGTGGATGTCAAAGACTACACCCAAAAAGACTTACGTGCTAAAATCGGGTTTGTGCCGCAAAAAGCGGTGCTCTTTTCGGGCACGGTTGCCTCCAATATCCGTTGGGGAAAAGAGGATGCAACCGAGGAAGAATTGATTCGTGCCGCTGAGGTTGCGCAGGCAATGGATTTTATTTCCAAAAAAGAGAGCGGATTTTCCGAGCATATTGCACAGGGTGGAACGAATGTGTCCGGCGGACAAAAACAGCGATTAGCGATTGCCCGTGCGATTGTAAAACAACCGGAAATTTATATTTTTGATGACAGTTTTTCAGCACTTGATTTTAAGACGGATGCAAGCTTAAGAAAGGCGCTCGCCGAGCAGACAAAAGAAAGCACAGTGATGATTGTTGCTCAGCGAGTTTCCACCATTATGAATGCAGACAAAATCTTGGTCTTAGACGAGGGAAGATTAGTCGGATGCGGAAAGCATCGGGAACTTTATGATTCGTGTGAGGTTTACCGTGAGATTGTGCTGTCTCAGCTGACGAAGGAGGAGATGGCATGAGTACACCTAAAGGTCCCATGAGAGGTCCGGGCGGACACGGCGGCCCCGGTGGTCGAGGCGTTGTTATGGCCGGAGGCAAAGCAAAAAACTTTAAAGGGACGCTCCGCCGCCTGTTAGGCTATTTGAAACCTTATCGCATCGGGATTATCTTTATCCTTTTTTGTATCCTTTTAGCAACCCTCTTTAATACGCTGGCACCGAAAATTTTAGGTGATGCCACAACGCTGATCTTTGACGGCGTTACGGAGCAAACAGGGATTGACTTTAGCGGCTTGTTCCGCATTTTAGTAATGCTTGGCGGCGTCTATCTGCTCCATAATATTTTTAGCTACTTCCAGCAGGTGACGATGGCGCAGGTGGCACAAAAAACAATGTACAGTCTGCGGCGGGATGTGGATGAAAAATTGGCTCGCTTACCGCTTCGCTATTTTGATTCGAAAACCTTCGGCGAAATTTTGAGCCGTGTCACCAATGATGTGGATACCATCTCAAACTCTTTGCAGCAGAGCTTAACGCAGGTGGTAACCTCGGTGATCACGATTGTGATGCTCCTTGTGATGATGCTTACGGTTAGCCCGATGCTTACGCTGATTGCGCTGATTAGCTTGCCGTTTTCAGCACTGATTTCGGCGGTGGTTGTGAAGAAAACACAGAAATATTTCAAAGGGCAGCAACGCTCCTTGGGTGAGCTTAACGGCCATATCGAGGAAATGTACAGCGGACACAATGTGGTCAAGCTGTTCGGACGGGAGCAGGCGGTCAAGGATAAGTTCGACCAAATCAATGAGGAACTTTATAAAAACAGTAAAACGGCGACCTTTGCTTCTTCCGTTATGATGCCTTTAACTTCGCTCGTCGGTAATATCGGTTATGTTGTTTTGTGTGTTGTCGGCGGTATGATGGTGGCGACAAGGACAATTGAAATCGGCGGTGTGCAGGCATTTATCCAATATCTCCGTCAGTTTAATCAGCCTATCAGTCAGGTCGCAAATATCGCCAATATCCTGCAGTCAACCGTTGCGGCGGCAGAACGTGTATTCGAGCTTTTGGATGAGGAAGAGGAAGTCAAAGAGGCGGCGCAACCGAAAACTCTTTCCCATATTGACGGCTCGGTCAGTTTCCGTGATGTATCCTTTGG
>JAZSOJ010000030.1:0-15117 GCA_045536855.1 Clostridia bacterium
CCGCTTGGCCTCCGACTTTATCATAGGTTTTGGTCATTAAAGGCGTGCCGATATTACCGCCTAAATGGCAACGGTAGCCCTCTTCGGAAAGCAGACGATGAATCAGCGTCGTGGTCGTTGTTTTTCCGTCGCTGCCGGTAACGGCGATGATTTTTGCCGGGCAGATATCAAAAAAGACTTCCATTTCAGAAGTGATATGTGCACCACGATTGCGGGCATCTAAAAGAGCCGGATGGTCAAAGCGCATGCCGGGGGTTTTGAAAATAATATCTGCGTCAAGGTGTGAAAGATATTCTTCGCCGAGGCAAAGGGTAACACCAAGAGCACATAATTCATCAGCGATTTTGCCCAGCTCGGATTTTGTTTTCCGGTCACAAGCAGTAACGATGGCTCCGTGCTCAATCAAATATCGAATGAGTGGACGGTTGCTGATACCGATACCGATGACTGTAATCCGCTTATTTTTGATGCGTTCGTGAAACTGTTGAATATTTTCTGTCAATGGAGTTCACTCTCTTTCTTCGAGGAGTTCATTTCGTACATTATTATACTCTATTTTATAAAGAAAGTAAAGGAAATATACAACGGAACTTGACAGACAAACAAGGCAGGTCGTATAATTAAATTCAAATAGACAGAGGAGAAAAAGACGATGGAACATGAAAAAGTGCTGAGCCTTTTTGGTGGGGCAAAGAAGTTCGGAGAAAAAGCGGAGCTTAAAAAACCTCGGCAGCTGATGTCTCTTTTGGGCAATCCGCAAGACGATTTGCGCTTTGTACATATTGCGGGAACCAATGGGAAAGGCTCTGTGGCGGCATACATTGCAGAGGTTTTGCATTGCGCCGGTATTTCCGTCGGTCTTTACACCTCACCGTTTATTTATGAGTTTAATGAGCGGATTCGGGTGAATGGTGTTAGCATCGATGATGATTCGCTGGTGCGGATGATGAAAAAGGTAAGAGCTGCGGCAGAACAGATGCGGTCCGAGGGGACCGGATACCCGACAGAGTTTGACATGGTAACTGCAACGGCGTTTTGTTATTTTGCAGAGAAAAAGTGTGATATTGTTGTTTTGGAAGTCGGTTTGGGCGGGCGCTTTGATGCGACAAATATTATTAAAACGCCTGAGGTATCGGTGATTACGAAATTGGGACTTGATCATACGCAATATTTGGGTGAAACAATCGAAGAAATTGCTTTTGAAAAGTGTGGGATTATCAAAGAAGGCGGCATTACCGTTTGCTTGGGTGAACAGGAGGATGCAGCGCTTTCGGTGATTCGCTGTCGTGCAGAGGAAGAAAACAATCGTTTGATTGAATGCAAGCCGAGCGAGGCAACGGATTGTCTGTGTTCTGTCGACGGGAATCGTTTTGTATGGCGGGGGAAGTCATATCAAACTGCACTTTGCGGGGAATATCAGATAAGCAACGCTTGTCTGGCGCTTACGGTGTTGGACGTTTTGAAAAAGAGAGGCTTTTCAATTGATGATGCGGCGATCATAGGGGGCCTGAGGAAAACACGCTGGAGCGGCAGAATGGAGATATTAAAGCGCGAGCCTCTTTTGATTGCGGATGGTTCTCATAATCCCGACGGGATGAAAGCGTTCGTTGATTCGGCACGAAAGCTGGTGGGAGAAAAGAAAGTGGTTTGTGTTGTGTCTATGATGAAGGACAAAGAGGTTTTTGCTACCATTTCAGCTTTGCGGGGATTTGCAAATGAAGTTGTGTTTACAAAGGCGGCGAATCCACGAGCAGTGGAACCTGAGATGTTGGCAGAGCAGTTTGATGGGCAGTTTGCAAAAGTTTATTGTGTTGATGATATCGCCAAGGCGGTATCTTATGCACAGAATCTGGCAGGAATTGACGGAGCTGTGGTTGCGGTTGGGTCGTTATATATGATTGCTGATGTGGCCAAATCAATATAAGTTAAATAATCAAAGGGAGTGTCAATTGGCACTCCCTTTGATTATTCTTCGTTGCCAAAACAGATGCCAATGCCTTTCGCAACACGCACCAGTTCACAATCGGGATCTACATTTTTGTTTTTTCCGATGACGGTTTCTAAGGATTCATAACGCATATCATCGCCTTTTAAGCTCACCATCGCACCAAATTTCCCTTCCATTAGAAGCTCTACGGCGGCGGCGCCATAGCGGGTGGAAAGGAGACGGTCATGTGCACTGGGTGTACCGCCACGTTGGATATGTCCTAAGATGGTCGCACGGGCCTCCAGACCAACCCGTTGTTCGAGTTCTTCGGCAATTTTTGTGCCGATGCCCCCCAGACGAATGGGGTCAGGACTGTCAGCGATGACTTTGCTGACATGCATTTCACCCGTGATTGATTTTGCTCCCTCGGCAACGACGACGACGCTGAATTTTTTGCCGTGTTGTTTGCGACGAATCAGTGCTTTTGCCACGATATCGATGTCGTAGGGAAGCTCAGGGATTAAGATAGCATCCGCCCCGCCTGCGATACCTGCGCCAAGCGCAATCCAGCCGGCATAACGGCCCATGACCTCAAGCACCATAATACGGTTGTGAGATACGGCGGTGGTGTGCAAGCGGTCGATGGCTTCGCTTGCTATACTGACGGCGGTATCAAACCCGAACGTATAGTCGGTACAAGCAAGGTCATTATCAATTGTCTTTGGCACGCCGACAACGTTTACGCCTTTGCGAGCGAAGTCACGTGCGCTGGTGAGAGTGCCGTCCCCGCCGATAATCACCATGGCATCAATGTCGTTCTTTTTGATATTTTCTATGCCGACATCGGATACATCCCGATAAATAGTTGTTCCGTTTTCGCAGAAGGGATAGGCAAAGAGGTTATCCTTGTTAGAACTGTATAAAATAGTGCCGCCGACAGGCAAAATGCCGGAGACGGCGGATAAATCCAGGGGGATGATGTTGTTGTGGTAAAGACCGTTGTAGCCGTTTAAGAATCCAACGACTTCGAGTCCGTATTTCAGAATGGCGGTACGAACAACGGAGCGGATGACGGGATTCAAGCCCGGACAGTCGCCACCGCCGGTTAGTACGCCGATTTTATGAATTTGTTCTGACATGAGAATGCCTCCTGTTTTGCATTTTTTTCATTGCTGACTTGTAAGCCTGCGCCATTTGTGGTACAATAAGGATAATTCAAATTTTATTTTTGACAGTTCGGGTGAATTTTATGACGACAAAAATAATAAAAATTTGTTCGGAAAAGGATTATGACCTCCTTCGTGAGCCGGCACGTTGTCTGGCAGAGGGTGGTCTGGTCGTGTTTCCGACGGAAACGGTGTATGGGCTTGGAGCAAATGCACTGATGGAAGAAAGTGTCAAAGCGATTTTTGAGGCAAAGGGCAGACCGTCAGACAATCCTTTGATTGTGCATGTGGCAAGTGCGGAGCAGGCAGGTGAGGTTGCAAGCGAGATTCCGGCTATGGCACAGGCTGTAATGGAGCGTTTTTGGCCCGGTCCGATTACGCTTGTGATGCCACGCAAAAAAACCGTTCCGGATGCGGTAACGGCGGGACTTGATACGGTGGCCGTTCGTTTTCCCTCTCATCCAATTGCAAGAAAATTATTAGAACTTGCAGGTGTTCCCGTTGCAGCGCCGTCGGCAAACAGCTCGGGAAAGCCGAGTCCGACGAAGACCGAACATGTTATCGAGGATTTGATGGGAAAGGTCGATTATATCATAGACGGCGGGACGGCGAGAGTTGGCCTTGAGTCGACGGTTTTGGATATGACGGTAAGTCCTGCACAGATCTTGCGTCCCGGTGGCGTGGGAAAAGATGCGCTGGATGCAGTTTTGGGTGAGGTTACATATGACAAAGGTTTGACGGAGGCCGGTGTCGCACCGAAAAGCCCGGGAATGAAATATAAGCACTATGCGCCGAAAGCGCAGATGGTGATTGTCGAGGGCGAGTGGAGAGAAGCAAGGATTGAAGAACTCATAGAGGATGCAAAAGCCGAAGGAAAGTGTGTTGGCGTTTTGATTTCGGGAGATGCGGAATATAAGGCGGATATTTTATTAGATGGCGGAAGAACTGCCGAAGAATATGCGGCGAGTCTGTTTGACCTTTTGCGGCGTTTTGATGCTTTGGGCGCAGACTTAATTATTGCCGAGCTGCCGTTTGGGGAAGCAGGAATTGAGCCGGCAATCAAAAACCGCATTTACAAAGCGGCCGGAGGGAATGTGGTAAGGTGCTGATTCGAACAATGGAAGAGTCGGATATTGTCTGCGTGGCAGAGATTGAACGTGCGTGTTTTTCTGCGCCGTGGTCTGAGAAAATGCTTTTAGAAGAGCTTTTGGCAGAGAGGTCTGTCTATCGTGTGGCAGAAAAAGGTGGCGCTGTGGTCGGCTATATGGGGTTTTACCGTGTGGCGGACGAGGGCAATATTACCAATATTGCGGTGCTCCCTGAATACCGTAGACAGGGGATTGCATATGCCTTGCTTTCTTCTTTTATTACGCTGGCAAAAGAGGAGGGGCTTGCGTTTTTGACCTTGGAGGTGCGAAAAAGCAATGAGGCGGCGATTCGCCTGTATGAAAGCTTTGATTTCGAGAAAGTGGGGGTCAGGCCCCGATATTATGACAATGCAGAAGATGCCGTTTTGATGACACGGTATTTTCGGTAGGGAGGCAAGCAGTGGACAAACTGATTTTAGGAATTGAGTCCTCATGCGATGAAACAGCAGCGTCCGTGGTATTAAACGGGCGCACGGTGCTTTCCAATGTGATTTCGTCGCAGATTGACATTCATAAAAAGTATGGCGGCGTGGTGCCGGAGATTGCATCGAGAAACCATATCTTAAACATTTCACAGGTGATTGGCGGTGCGCTTTCCGAGGCAGGAAAGAGTTTTTCAGACATTGATGCGATTGCGGTGACCTATGGACCGGGCCTGGTCGGTGCGCTTTTGGTCGGCGTTTCTGCGGCAAAGGCAATTTCTGCGGCGAGAGGAATTCCGCTTGTGGCGGTCAATCATATTCACGGGCACATTGCGGCAAATTACATTGAGCACCCGGACCTTGCTCCGCCGTTTGTCTGTTTGGTGGCGTCGGGTGGGCACAGTCATATTGTTTATGTGAAGGATTATATGGAGTTTGAAATTTTGGGCAGAACCCGTGATGATGCGGCGGGGGAGGCGTTTGATAAAATTGCTCGGGTGTTGGGTCTTGGGTATCCGGGCGGACCGAAGGTGGAAAAGCTCTCTGAATCGGGAAAGTGTGATGCGGTCAGTTTTCCACAGGTGGAATTTTCTGATAACTGTTTTGATTTTAGCTTCAGCGGCGTAAAAACGGCGGTTATCAATCATTTGCATAAGCTGGAACAACGTGGGGAAACCTACGAAAAAGCTGACATTGCGGCAAGTTTTCAATATGCGGTGGTAAATGCCTTAACGGAGCATACCATCCGTGCAGTGAAAGCAAAGGGCACAGACAAGGTTGTGCTTGCCGGCGGCGTCAGCGCAAACGGTGCGCTTCGGCGCTCTTTTGAGGAAGCGGCGAAAAAGAATGGGATGAAGCTTTACTATCCCAGACCGATTTTATGTACAGACAATGCGGCGATGATTGCCTGCGCCGGTTATTATAAGGCTCTTTCGGGAGAATATGCAGACAATTCGTTAAATGCCGTGGCAAACTTGAAATTATAAGTCTTTCTTATCGGGAGGCGACGATATGGAAAAAATAGAAAAAAAGAAATGGATTCGCACGGCTGCGCTTTCGGTATGCGTGATTGTAATTTTGTTTTTAGTCTCTGTGGCGATTGCCCTTATCACTGATTATTCCGAATCGGCACCGAAAAATCCGATGTTGTCCTATGTGGAGATGACAGAGGTTGAGGTCAAAGAGGGGGCAAGGACGGCGGAGATTGCGCAGACCTTAAAGGAAAAAGAGCTGATTTCCTATCCGACCTTTTTTCGTGTCGTGTCTCGGTTGGGTGGACATGACGGCGAATTCAAGCAGGGTGTGTTCCTTGTTCCGAACCATGCCGGATACGAGATGATTTTTGATATTTTAACCGATGGGAGTCGTGCCAGACAGGATGCGGTTAAGGTGACTATTCCTGAGGGCTTTGAGCTGCGGCAGATTGCAGACCGTCTTGTTGAGGCGGGGCTGGTTGACCGCACGGTGTTTATGAATTTGGTAGAAAACGGCGACTTTGATTTCGCCTTTCTTCGTGACATTCCAAAACGAGAAAATCGTCTGGAGGGGTATTTATTCCCCGACACCTATTTATTTTCTAAAGAGAACTCGGAAGAGGATATCATTCGTACAATGCTTTCGCAGTTTGAACGGTTGGTTTACACGGAGGAAAATATAAAAAGGGCAAAAGAGCTTGGCTATTCGATGGATGAAATCGTGACGCTTGCTTCTATCGTTGAGCGGGAGGCATTGGGGGATGAGGACCGACGGGATGTTTCTGCGGTATTTCACAACCGCTTAAACAGCAGTTCGTACCCCTATCTTCAATCGTGTGCGACGGTGCAGTACATCTTAAAGGAAAGAAAGCCGGTGCTTTCGATTGCGGATACGAAAATCGAATCGCCGTACAACACCTATCGAAACAAGGGTCTCCCCGTTGGACCGATTGCGTCTCCCGGTGTGCAAGCCGTGGAGGCGGCGCTTCATCCGAGTGATTCGGATGCCTTGTTCTTTGTCTTGGGTTCCGATGGGAAACATCATTTTTCAAAGACATTTGATGAACACAAGCAAAATAAAAACGGGATGTAAAAAAGTACAGAACGCAAAAAAAGGCTGAACGAAATCAATCGTTCAGCCTTTTTGTTTACAGTTTTTCGATTGGCACGCCGAAGTCGACGGGGTGGATGGAGAATTCCTTTCCGTTTAAGTAGTTCAGCGCTCCTGCATCGTTTGCAAAGTCAAAACGCAGGCGGTAGGAGCAGAGTGCCTGCTGTTTTAAGAGGGGAGCGTTTCCCCAGGTGCCATATTTGCCGTCGCCAAGTAGGGGGTGACCGATGGCGGACATTTGCGCACGGATTTGGTGCGTTCGTCCGGTAATCAGCTCGATTTCTAAGAGAGCATGCTTTCGGTAAGTCTTTTTCACTGAATATTTGGTAATGGCGGTTTTGGCATCCGGTACAGGATGGTCATAGACTTTCACCAAATTATTCGCTGCATCTTTCTTCATATAAGAAGTCAGTGTGTCACCTTTTTGTTTCGGGATACCGCAGACGATACACTGGTAGAACTTTCGCACCTCTTTGGTTTTGATTTTTTCATTCAGGATACGCAGAGCTTCTGCATTTTTGGCGGCGATGACGATGCCACGGGTATTGCGGTCGATACGGTTACACAGCGCCGGTGCGAAGCTATGCTCGTCTTTCGGGTTATATTCGCCTTTTTGCAGGAGGTATGCCTGGATATGTGCGATCAGCGTATTGACGGATTCTTTGTCGTCGGAGTGCACGACCATTCCCTGTGGCTTATCGGCGAGGAGAATGTTTTCGTCTTCATACACCACGCTCACCTGCGGGGAGCGGATTTTGGTAAATGCCTCCTCAGGCGTGGGAGTGTCAAAAAATTCATCGTTAATGTAGAGTTCCAGCACGTCGCCGGCGGCTAAAACATCCCTTTCGCCCGCCCGCTTTCCGTTAATTTTCACCCGTTTTTTGCGCAGGGACTTATAAATCAGGCTTTGCGGCATCGAGGGTAAAAACTTTGTAAGAAACTTATCGATGCGCTGGCCGGCGTCGTTTTTGTTTATGGTTACTTTTCTCATTGGTTTCCCCTTTATCTTGATTTAGTCGGAGTTTCTTCCTTTTATATATAATATATTATAGCGTAAACAGGCAAAAATGTCACTATGGTTAAAATGCACAAAAAAGAGAGAAAATTAGACGAAAAGTTTGTGAGATATTTTTTTGGTGTTTTTATGGCAAAAAGCTTGCATTTATAAAGAAAATAGTGTAAAATGTAAAGGCTGTGACATGGCATACGATGAAGTGGGAGGTTGCCGCAGATGCGGGTTTTTCCATGGAGAATGTCCGATTCTTGAAACCGGGCGACAGAGTCACGCTAAGAAAAAGAACACGATTGGTCTGCGTATGGGGAATCTATGCGCTTTTGGCCTTTTGTGCCTTATGATTGGCGATTTGTACCTCTTTTAGCCCAGAAATATTGTTATTTTTGGGTTTTATTTATGGGCGATTATGAAACGCCCGGCAGAGTGTATGCAATTTTAACTGTCGTTTCATGTTCGAAAGCCGACGTCAGGTCGGAATGCATCACAGACATTAAAAATCAGTAAGGAGGAAAAGAAATGGCACAAGCAACACAGAAAATCAGAATTCGACTGAAAGCTTATGACCATGTACTTCTCGATCAGTCTGCCGAAAAGATCGTAGAAACCGCTAAGAGAACGGGAGCAAAGGTCTCCGGACCGATTCCGCTTCCGACGAAGAAAGAAGTTGTTACTATCTTAAGAGCTGTTCATAAGTACAAGGATTCCAGAGAACAGTTCGAGATGAGAACGCACAAGAGATTGATTGACATCTTGCTGCCGACCCAGAAGACGGTTGACGCGCTCATGCGCATCGAGCTGCCGGCTGGCGTTGACATTGAGATGAAATATTAATCAGCAAGCTGACGAAGGCGTTTGCCGAAACGAGGCTTGTCAAGAGGCACCTGCCCACAGGGCGGGGTCATGTTCATTCGAAAGGATGAACCAATAACCAATTTAGGAGGTGCTTTTATGAAAAAAGCAATTTTAGGCAAAAAGCTCGGCATGACTCAGCTTTTTGACGAGAACGGCGTATTGATTCCCGTAACCGTCATTGAAGCAGGTCCGTGCAGAGTAACGCAGAAGAAGACCGACGAAAACGACGGCTATACCGCAGTTCAGTTGGGCTTTGGCGAAAAGAAAGAAAAACATACCACGAAGCCGATGCAGGGTCACTTCAAAAAAGCAGGTACTGCTTACATGAAGTACTTAAAGGAATTTAAGCTCGAAGGCGCTGCTGATATGAATGTTGGCGACGAAGTAAAAGCGGATGTATTTGCAGAAGGCGAAATCATTGATGTAACCGGTATCACCAAAGGTAAAGGTTACGCCGGCACGATCAAGCGCTGGGGTACCCACAGAGGTCCGATGACACACGGTTCCGGTTATCACAGAGGCCCGGGTTCCATGGGCGCCTGCTCCACACCGTCCCGTGTTATGAAGGGCAAGCATCTTGCCGGACACTTGGGTGTTGAAAAGGTTACCATCCAGAATCTTGTGGTTATCAAAGTGGATGCTGAGAAAAACATTATCGCTGTTAAGGGTGCCGTTCCGGGACCGAAAGGCGGAATGGTTATCATTAAGGATTCTGTTAAGACGAAATAAGAATAACAGAGACGAAAGGAGGAAGTTAAATGCCTAACGCTGTTTTATATAATATGGAAGGCAAAGAACTCGGAAATTATGAATTAAACGCAGCGGTTTTCGGTATTGAACCGAACAAAACCGCGATTCATACAGTTGTTGTAAGCTATCTGGCAAATCAGAGACAGGGCACACAGAGTGCACTGACTCGTGCAGAAGTTCGCGGAGGCGGAATTAAGCCGTGGCGTCAGAAGGGTACCGGACGTGCTCGTCAGGGTTCCATCAGAAGCCCGCAGTGGACCGGTGGTGGTGTTGTATTTGCACCGAAGCCGAGAGACTATCGCACCAGTGTGAATAAGAAGGTTAAGAAGCTGGCTCTTAAGTCTGCTCTTTCTGCTAAAGTACTGGATAATGAAATTTTAGTTCTCGATTGCATCGCAGTTGAGGAAATCAAAACCAAGACGATTGCAGAGATGCTCAAGAACTTAAAGGTTGATACGAAGGCTTTAATCGTATTGCCGGAAAAGGATGAAAAAGTTTATCGCTCGGCGAAAAACATCCCCGGTGTTGAAACTTCGTTTGTCGGTGCACTGAATGTTTACGAACTCTTGAAGCACGACAAGCTGATTATCACCAAAGATGCCGCTGAGAAATTAGTGGAGGTGTATGCGTAATGACTTATGCACATGATATCATCATTAAGCCTATCATTTCCGAGCAGAGCATGGACCAGATTGCGGAAAAGAAGTACACCTTCTGCGTAGCAAAAGATGCAAACAAAATCGAAATCAAAAAAGCGATTGAAGAAATCTTTGGCGTAAAAGTTGAGAAGGTTACCACCGCTAATATGCTTGGTAAAATGAAGAGAATGGGCCGCAACGAAGGCAGAAGAGCAAGCTGGAAAAAGGCTGTTGTTAAATTGACTGCCGACAGCAAGACCATCGAATTCTTTGAAGGAATGGCGTAATCGGTTTTGCAAACGACTATGGATGCACGGCGGTAAAAAGATAGGTGTGTCCGATAACAATCATTAAGGAGTGAATAAGGATGGCAATGAAAAAATACAATCCTACGTCTCCTGCCAGAAGATTTATGACGGTTTCTGATTTTTCGGAAATCACGAAGCATGAACCTGAGCGTTCCTTGCTCGAGACGATTAGCAAATCGGCCGGCAGAAACTCTTACGGCAGAATCACCGTTAGACACAGAGGCGGCGGGAACAAAAGAAAATACAGAATCATCGATTTCAAGAGAAATAAGATTGGTGCTGCTACCGTTATTGGTATCGAGTACGACCCGAACCGCAGCGCAAATATTGCACTCGTTCAGTATGAGGATGGCGAAAAGAGATACTTCCTCGCTCCGAACGGTGTAACTGACGGCGCAGTTTTGGTTACTGATCCGAATGGTGCAGACATTAAACCGGGTAACGCAATGCAGATTCAGTTTATCCCGGTTGGTACTTTAATTCACAACATTGAGCTCATGCCGGGCAAAGGCGGCCAGTTAGTAAGAACTGCCGGCGCTGCTGCACAGCTGATGGCTAAAGAAGGCGACTATGCGCAGGTAAGACTTCCTTCCGGCGAAGTTCGCTTAATCCGTATGAACTGCATGGCTACCATCGGTCAGATTGGTAACTTAGACCATGAGAATGTTTCCATTGGTAAAGCCGGTAGAAAACGCCACATGGGCTGGAGACCGACGGTCAGAGGTTCTGTTATGAACCCGTGTGACCACCCGCACGGTGGTGGTGAAGGTAAGTCCCCGATCGGACGTCCGACACCGGTTACTCCTTGGGGTAAGCCTGCTCTGGGTCTTAAGACCAGAAAGAAAAAGAATGTCAATGACAAGTTCATTGTAAAGAGAAGAAACGATAAATAATACACGTTTCATGCGGAATGTCCGGGCAAAGCCCGAGACAACATTAGCGCAAAGGAGGCTAAAAAATGAGCAGATCCGTTAAAAAAGGACCTTTCGTTGCAGAGAGCTTGATGTCTAAGATTGTCAAGATGAACGAAGCAAATGAAAAAAGAGTCGTTAAGACCTGGTCAAGAAGCTCTACCATCTTCCCTGAAATGGTAGGTCATACAATCGCTGTCCATGACGGTAGAAAACACGTTCCGGTGTTTGTTACTGAGGACATGGTAGGACACAAGCTGGGTGAGTTTGCTCCCACCCGTACGTATAAAGGACACGCCGGCAACAAAACATCCGGCAGATAATTATTATCCTTTTTAGAGAGGAGGAAACAGAAGTGGAAGCAAGAGCGAAATTAAGTTATGCTCGTATTTCTTCAAGAAAAGTTAAAATCGTTATAGATATGATTCGCAACAAGCCTGTAGCTGTTGCTATGGGTATCTTAAAGCAGACTCCGAAAGCAGCAAGTGAACTTTTAGTTAAGCTGTTAGAGTCCGCTATGGCGAATGCAGAAAACAATCACAACATGGATGTAAATAAGCTGTATGTGTCGGAGGTTTTTGCAAACCAGGGACCGACATTAAAGCGCATCCGTCCGAGAGCACAGGGTCGTGCGTTCCGTATCAGAAAGCGCACCAGCCACATCACAATCGTGCTTAAGGAAAAAGAAGATTAATAGAGAAGGAGGTAAGGAGATTGGGTCAGAAAGTACATCCACATGGATTAAGAGTAGGTGTCATTAAGGACTGGGATTCGAAATGGTTTGCAAATGACCAGGACTTTGGCGACCTTTTGGTAGAAGACTATAAAATCAGAGAATTTCTGAAGAAATTACTGTTCCCGGCAGGCATTTCCAAAGTGGAAATTGAGCGTACTGCCAAGAGAGTAAGAGTAAATATCTTCGCAGCGAAGCCGGGTATCATTATTGGCCGTGGCGGTAGCGAAATTGATAAGGTGAAGAAGCAGCTCGAGGACCTGACCGGCAAAAGTGTAGCTTTGAACATTGAGGAAGTGAAGCAGCCTGATGTTGATGCACAGCTCGTTGCAGAGAACATCGCATCTCAGCTGGAAAGAAGAATTTCCTTCCGTAAAGCTATGAAGTCCGTTATGGGTCGTGCTATGAAGCTGGGTGCCAAGGGTATCAAAACCAGCTGTAGCGGTCGTTTGGGCGGTGCTGAAATCGCTAGAAGCGAACATTATCATGAGGGAACGATTCCGCTCCAGACTTTGCGTGCAGATATCGACTACGGTTTCTGGGAAGCAAATACGACCTATGGTAAAATAGGTGTTAAGGTTTGGATTTATAAGGGTGAAATCCTTCCCGAAAGCAAAAAGAATCAGAAGACGGGAGGTAAATAAGTCATGTTATTGCCTAAAAGAGTAAAATACAGAAGAGTTATGCGTGGCAGAATGAAGGGTACCGCTACTCGTGGTAACACGCTGACCTACGGTAAGTTCGGTCTGCAGGCATTAGAGCCTTCCTGGATTACCAGCAATCAGATTGAGGCTGCCCGTATTGCAATGACTCGTTATATCAAAAGAGGCGGACAGGTTTGGATTAAGATCTTCCCTGACAAGCCGGTAACGGAAAAGCCGGCCGAGACTCGAATGGGTTCCGGTAAAGGTTCACCGGAGTACTGGGTTGCAGTTGTTAAGCCGGGAAGAGTATTATTCGAAATTGATGGCGTTTCAGAGGAAATAGCAAGAGAAGCTATGCGTCTTGCTAGCCACAAACTTCCGGTTAAATGTAAGTTTGTATCCCGTGAGGCCGAAGAAATGGAGGGTTAAGCACATGAAAGTGAATGAAATTCGTGATTTCACGGATGTTGAATTGGAAAGCACTCTTGCTGACCTGAAAAAAGAGCTCTTTAACCTCAGATTTCAAAACGCAACCAATCAGCTTGAAAATCCGATGAGGATTGCCGAGGTAAAGAAATCGATTGCCAGAATTAAGACGGTAATGGTTGAGAGAAAGCTCGAAAAGGCTGCAAACTAATTAAGAGTGTACAATGCTTGGAAGGAGTGAAACGAATTGGAGCGTAACTTTAGAAAGCAGAGAACCGGTAAGGTTGTCAGCAACAAGATGGACAAAACCATCGTCGTTGCAATTGAGTATAATGTAAAACATCCGCTTTACGGAAAAATCGTAAAGAGAACGTATAAACTGAAAGCGCATGACGAGAGAAATGAGTGCAACATCGGCGACAGAGTGTTGGTTATGGAGACCCGCCCGCTGTCGAAGGACAAGAGATGGAGACTGGTTAGTATGGTTGAGAAAGCGCAGTAATATTTGAATAGGAGGGTAACCAAATGATTCAACAGCAAACGCTTTTGAAGGTTGCTGATAACACCGGCGCAAAAGAGCTGATGTGCATCAGAATCTTAGGCGGTTCTAAGAGAAGATATGCGGCAATCGGCGACGTTATCGTTGCTTCAGTTAAAAAAGCAACGCCTGGTGGTGTTGTAAAAAAAGGCGACGTTGTTAAAGCTGTCATTGTCCGTTCGGTATCCGGCGTTAGACGTAATGACGGTACCTACATCAAGTTTGATGAAAACGCAGCTGTTATTATCAGAGATGATAAAAACCCGAGAGGTACCCGTATTTTCGGACCTGTCGCAAGAGAACTCAGAGAGAAAGAGTACATGAAGATTCTTTCTTTGGCTCCTGAGGTTCTGTAAGAATAAACTTCTATAACACATGGGTCATCCCATAAGGAGGTGCCGAAATTGGCTAAGATGCACATTAAATCCGGAGATGAAGTAGTTGTAATTTCCGGTAAGGATAAAGGCAAAAAAGGCAAGGTCATCCAGGTCATGCCGGAGAGCGGAAAGGCGATTGTTGAAGGCGTTGCAGTAGCAACCAAGCACAAGAAGCCGAGACAGCAGGGACAGACCGGTGGTATCATCAAGCAGGAAGCTGCCATCGACGCGTCCAATGTTATGAACATCTGCTCTAAATGCGGAAAGGCAACAAGAATTGCCCGCAAAGTACTGGATAACGGAGAAAAAGTTAGATACTGCAAAAAGTGCGGAGAAGTATATAACGACTAATTTTTGCAAGAAGGAGGTAGTACAAGCGAATGGCTAGATTGCAGGAAAAATATAGCAAAGAAGTTGCTCCGGCTCTTATGGAGAAGTTCGGATATAAAAGCGTGATGCAGATCCCGAAGCTCGAGAAGATTATCGTTAACATCGGCTGCGGTGAAGCCAAAGAAAACGCAAAGGCACTGGAAAGTGCAGTAGGCGATTTGGCTGCTATCACCGGACAGAAACCTGTCATCACAAAAGCAAAGAAGAGTGTTGCTGCTTTCAAATTACGAGAAGGCATGCCGATTGGCTGTAAAGTAACTCTTCGTGGCGAAAAGATGTATGAATTTTTGGATAGATTCTTTAACGTGGCTCTGCCGCGAGTAAGAGACTTCCGTGGTATCAGCGCAAACTCCTTTGACGGCAGAGGCAACTACTCTGTTGGTGTTAAAGAGCAGCTGATTTTCCCGGAAATCGACTACGACAAGATTGACAAAATCAGAGGTATGGATATTATTATGGTTACGACCGCTAAAACGGATGAGGAAGCAAGAGAGCTTCTGACCCTGATGGGCGCTCCGTTTGCGAAGTAATTAAGGAGGAGAATTTATGGCTAAGAAAGCTATGGTCCACAAACAGCAGCAGACGCCTAAGTTCAGCACCAGACAATACAACAGATGTAAAATCTGTGGTAGACCTCATGCCTACCTCAGAAAGTTCGGCATCTGCCGTATCTGTTTCCGTGAACTGGCTTACAAAGGTCAGATCCCGGGCGTGAAAAAGGCTAGCTGGTAAAATACGATTCGTAAACATTTTGGAAGGAGGTACTTTCATGCAGACACCCGATCCT
>JAZSOJ010000157.1:0-5603 GCA_045536855.1 Clostridia bacterium
TTGGTTCCCCACCTGACGAGGTTCACGGGCTCAAGTTGCGCAGGACCCGGCAGACAGTATTGAAGTGTTGAACATATATAAGTATAACATACCTATTTAAAACTTTCAACTCTTTTTTCAAAAATCACACAGTTTTTATTGACAAGATTTGCGCATATCGTTAGAATGAAAACAGAGGTGAATGAGAGATGGCAAACCCAAAAACAAACGCCATGCGAATGGCAGAAAAAGAAAAAATTCCGTTTCATACATATACCTATGAAGCAACAGACGGCGCCATCGACGGCATAAGCGTCGCACACAAGCTCGGGCAAGATGAAACGAAGGTCTATAAAACACTGGTGACGCAAGGCACAAGCAAAAACTATTATGTGTTCGTCATTCCCGTGGCAGAAGAGCTCAGTTTAAAGGCCGCTGCCCGCTCCGTTAGCGAAAAGGCAGTTGAAATGATTAAAGTCAGTGACATCAACAAAGTCACGGGTTACGTCCGTGGCGGTTGCTCGCCGATTGGAATGAAAAAGCAATACAAAACCGTCATTGATGCTTCCTGTCTTTTGCTTGATACGATGATTTTTTCCGGTGGAAAAATCGGCTTTCAAATGGAAATGGCACCCGATGCGTTGATTCATCTGGTCGGTGCAGAAACGGCAGAGATTATAAAGTGAAAAAGGACTGTGATGAATCATCACAGTCCTTTGTTTATCTGCTCAAATAATTATGGAGGATGATTAGTGCGTCACCGCGTTTGAGAGGATTGCTCGCATAAAACGTATCGGTTTTTCCATAAACCAAGCCCAATCCTGCTGCAATGGCGCCGTAGCCTTGATCCTCTTTGGAAACATCGGCAAACGGGCAAAGGAAAATGCCCTCAATTTGCGCAAATTCACGATAGCCCAAGGCGTTTAAAAGATATGCCACACCCTCGATTCTCGTAATCGCTTCTTCAGGTCTTACATCGCTTTTATCTAAAACACCCATGCGCAAAAGATACTGATAAAAAGCCTCCCTGTCGTTTTCATAGCGTTTTGTGCCAAGTATAGCCTGCATCACCAATTCCAGATATTCATACTGCGTAACGCTCTCATCCGGACGAAGTGTTCTATCTGCGTATCCGATACCGAGCGTAAGCAATCGGTCGGCATACGCTCTTGCATAATGACCCTCATTGTCATCATAGCCAAGCTCCGATTCCTCCGCCTGCGGTTTTAAGTTCCTACTCAGCGGCTTTAAGCTTTCCGCATCATAGATAGCTGCATTTTCCATCGCATAGCAAAGACTCGTCTTGACTTCTTTGCCCTCGCCATATGAGACGTAGTAGTGCGCACGGAAATTTTCATCTGCGAGTGCTTTTTTGTTTGCCGAAGATACCTCACACGCCTCATTTGTCGGCATTTCCGCCTCGGTCCAGTTCAAACAAAAATAGGAAAGCTGTTTCGTCGTCGGGTGAAACTCTAATGTCATTCCGTTATTGTAAAAACGGATGTCGTTTTCCACTCTTTGATACTCCGTGCGACCCGGTCTTTTGGTAAACAGTTCTTTCGGCACAGCGGATGCGGCTTTGTCCGAATAATACTTATCTAAAAATGCCTTTGCGAGCTTTTCGGTTTCCGCATCAGATATCGTTTCCTTTTCATCCTCCACGGCGTAATAACCGGAAAATGACAAAACTTCTCCCGTCATCGCATTCATCGTCACGTTCCGGAATCCATTCTTTTCTTCCTCGTCCTCTTTTACAAATGACAGCTGGGCAACATAGGTTCCGTTTGCACTCTTTACGATATAAAAACTTTCCGAAACAAAGTCCTTTGTAATGCCAAATTCCGGGATTCCTCTTGCAATTTTTTCTGCCTTTTCGCGTGAGAGCATTTTCGCAATTTCTCCCACCATTTCCAATTCTTCCGGACTGAGACGGTCAAGCGCCGAATCCATCATTGCTTCATTTTTATTCGCCAGTGTTCCGCCCGTCGCCGTACTTCTCATTTGCTCGAAATTAACAAGTTCACCCGAGACGGCATCCACATACAGATTCTCATCATATTTCGGACGAAATACCTTATGTACGCGGTCCGAACCCTTCTCCGTCACTACCTGATAGAATAATTCATAGCCTGCTTTGGACGCAAAAATCTCTTTTGCTTTTTCCGGTGAAATGATTTCTTTTTCAGCCGGTATCAAGCCATTATCCCAATTGACATAAAAATCCGTAACGGTCAGAGTATCTGCATTCACCTGAATGGAAATGTTGTTTGCGTAAACAGGATACGCTCCAAGCATTCGTTCGGCAGTAAATTGATAGACATTCAACTCCGAAAAATAACGGATTTCTTCTTCGGCAATCTGTTCACTCTTATCTTTTGCGACTCTTGCCAGCCATTGTTTCGTGGCAGAAAGTGCCTCTTCTTCCGTTTTCTTCGGAAACTTCGGCTTTGTCACCTGATTCTCAGTATCATATAAATGATAGTTTATAATATCCCCGTTTGCATTGATTGTAACATAAACAGAGGAGGATGCGAGTTCATCTCTGCTTTTCCAGTTCAGGCTATACAAAATCTCTCTTGCAGTTTCCTGACGGTGATAATTCTCATACGCAAAGATGCTGTCATCAATTTCGAGTTTATCTTTGGCAATCAAAATCAATTCCGCAACCTTTTGTCTCTCGGCTTCATCCGCAAAAGCAAAAGGAACCACTCCCAAGAGCATAACAAATACCAAACACACAGCAAGCACACGTCTCATAAACATTCCTCCTTTGATATTTAGGTTACCATACTATAGCAGACGACACAAGCAGGAAAAAGTTCCTTTGATTCCCTGTTTTTTCTTTCCGTTCTTTTTTTCCCTGATTTTGCATACATTAAACAAAAAAGAAGGAAAGGATGAGTCCTTTGCAGGAATATCTGTTAGCCGCAGACGGCGTATGGTGGCACTTTTTTTATAAGAGTGCATACGGTCTGTGCTTCCGAAAAAAAGAGGGGACATATTTCAGTGATTTTGAGATTTTAGAAAGGGAGAGCCACGAAGATTTTTGTGTCTCCCTCGTTGGCAACTCCATCCATCTCGTTTGTCAGGGGAATGACGGCTCGATTTTGTATTTTTGCTATGACCAGGCCGTTTGGCAAAAAGAAATCATTTTAAAATCACGTGAAAGGACCCCTTCACCCAAGCATTTTGCGCTCGCCAACATTTCAGGCAGCATCAACTTGTTTTACGTCCTGTCATATCAGGAAAAAATGATGCTCATCCACCATATTATAAACCGAGCGGGCGAAAAACCACATGTGGTGGATTATCTCGACCCGACAGATATCGGCTTTTGCCTCAGTGCCCATAACGGAACAGAGCTCAGCCTTTGTTATAAAAACGCAAACGGCGCTTGCGGTCTCCGCTCTTTTCGTTGGTCAACAAAAAGTTTTTCTCCATTTTTCGTTATTGACGCCTCGGGGAATATGTCTTCTCCAATCCTTTACGTGCACGAGGATGATTCCGTCTCGTTGGCTGCCATTTTATGCGTGGAGGGCATTTACAATCTGGTGGTGCTTCGCCGTGAGGCAGACGGAAGCCTTTCTTCCCCGACAACCGTGTATCTTGACTGCGAAAAAAAACCGGCGCACACCTTATCCGTCCGAGATTCCGCTCTCGTATTAGAGTGGCTTGACGGTGGTTCGGTGATGACAAGCATCAAAGCATCTGAAACAGAAAAATGGCGCAAACCCACAAAATATATGCGTGTTTCTTCGTCCGAAATCATTTTATACCATATTTGTCAAAAGGAAAAAACCGTGCCTTATTATGGCTCCGCTCAAGGAAACGGAATCCGCCTATATGGCTCAGAACACTTACTTTCACTTCCTCCGGCGGTGCGCTCCGCAAGCGGTTTTCGCCCCGAGGGGTCCGATGCTTTGGATTTTGCTCGGATGTTCGGCTATAAACGCCCCGAAGACAATGTTTCTTATCCCGACTACGTCACTCGGGAGGAGCTTTTAGAAGAACTTTCTTCCATCGAAAAACTGCTCAAAGAACAGGAAAATCGCATTGAAGAACTGAGCCGGCGGCTCGAAAACCAAAAAGCAGAATCCATCGCAGAAAATGAGGAGGATATTGATGCCATTCTCTTGAAAGAATATAAGCCAATCAAAACCGTTGTAACAGGGACATGAATCTTTTTTCAAAAAAGAAGAATAATTTGAAAAAAACGGAAAAAAATGAAAAAAGACTTGCATTTTTATGCGGAATCATATAAACTATAAGTATCATTATAAAGTGATACAAGTGATTACATTTTTGGAGGTTTGTATATGATTTCAGCAGGTGAATTCAGAAACGGTATTACATTTGAGTTTGAAGGTAACGTGTATCAGATCGTTGAGTTCCAGCACGTAAAACCGGGTAAGGGCGCAGCTTTCGTTCGTACGAAGCTGAAAAATGTCATCACCGGCGGCGTGGTAGAAAAGACTTTCCGTCCGACGGAAAAATGCCCGAAAGCGCACATTGAAAGAAAGAGCATGTCTTATTTTTACAACGATGGCGACCTTTACTACTTTATGGACAATGAGACCTTTGATATGCTTCCGCTTTCTCCCGACCAGTTGGGCGATGCCTTAAAGTTTGTTACGGAGAACATGAATGTAACCATTCTTTCTTATAAGGGCAATGTATTTGGCGTTGAGCCGCCGACCTTTGTTGAGCTCGAAGTTTCCGACACTGAGCCGGGCTTTAAGGGCGATACTACAACGGGCGCTACCAAACCGGCAACTCTTGAAACCGGTGCAGTTATCAATGTTCCGTTGTTTGTAAACCAGGGCGACAAAATTCGTGTAGACACCAGAACCGGCGAATACATGGAACGTGTCTAATAAAAACTGAAAGGAGAGAACGCTCAGGCGTTCGACGACCGATATGGGATATTTAGTTGAGAAGGTTGCTTATCTGCGTGGCTTGGCAGAAGGCATGAAAATCGATGAAAAAACCAACGAAGGTAAAATGATTTCTAAAATTCTGGAAGTTTTAGAGGAACTTTCCGCAAACTTCGAGGATTTAAGCGATGAAGTGTTGGAAGGAGAAGCACGCATCGACGAGCTCGAGGAGTGCTTTGATGAGCTCTGCGAGGAGCTGGACGAAGGTTGTGACTGCGATTGCTGTGGCGGCGATGACGACGACGATGACGATTTCTTCGACGAATTAGACGACGAGGATTTTGACGATGTCGATTTTTATGAGACCGTTTGTACGCATTGCGGCGAAAAAATTTATTTCGACGAGGATATGATCGAAGGCGATGGTCTCATCTGTCCGAACTGCGACAAGGAAATCAAGTTTGATTTGGAAGGTTGCGACTGCGACTGCGATTGCGAACACTAATGATCAAGAAAACCGGCCGTCTCTTCAGCTCGAGGAGACGGTTCTTTTTTAATCTGAATACCGGGAGGAGCACATGAGAGAACAAACCTGTTGTTTTACCGGACATCGGGAACTGAGCGAAGCGGAATCCCTCCGACTCTTCCCTGCCATTTCCGATGCCGTACTTGGTCTTGTGGCACAAGGTGTCTACCGTTTTCGCTGCGGCGCTGCACTCGGTTTTGACACCATGGCAGCAATGGTCATCC
>JAZSOJ010000202.1:0-6524 GCA_045536855.1 Clostridia bacterium
CAGGTATAATGATATGACGATAAATTCTCATTTTGTTAGCGCCGTCAATTCTTGCCGCTTCAATCAGGCTACTGTCAATTCCCATCAACGCTGCATAATACATGATGGAATCCATTGCCACGTGTTTCCACACAGAAGCGATTGTCAGTATCGTCGGCCAGACATTTGGTGTAGCATACCAGTCAATCGGTTTGATATGTAGCACATTTTCCATAAACTGATTTAATATACCGTACTGCGGCTGCAAGAATGCATACAGCATATAAGAAACAATAACCCACGAAAGAAAGTGCGGTGTCAACAAGGTTGTCTGATAAATCTTTGTTGCCAAACGACTCTTCAATTCAAACAACATGATTGCCAGAACAATTGCGGCAACAATACCGGTCACGATAAAGATCGCATTTAACCCTACGGTATTACGTATCAGACGAACAAAGTCATTCGATGTTACGAAAAACTTAAAATTATCAAAACCAACCCATTCACTTCCAAAAATACCTGCGCTGTATTTGTAGTTTTTGAAGGCGATGATAATACCAAACATCGGTATATAGTTAAATACCAAAACTAACAGCATCGGAATTGCACACATGGAGAAAAGCATCCATTCACGGTTGGAAGGGCCACGCCGCCTGTGCATCTTTAAATCATTGGTGTTCTTTGCAAGTTTCATTTTTCATTACCACTCCTTTGATATCCTTGTCTATCATAAAGAACCGTTGCCCACTTTCATCAACAGGCTCATAAAGCAAAATAACATACAAGCTCTCGTTGTCTTCTGCCCGCTCAAAATCCTTTTTCCAAGGGGGGCCGAACAAACCTGACATTCACCGTTCAGCTTGTCATTTAGACATAAACCTCCTTTATATACAATATGGTAATCATATTGTATAACTTTTTGTGCAAAATAACAATGGTATATTCCGACCTCTGCGCCCATTTTTGCTTAAATATACTGGGTTTCGAGCGTTTTTTTATCTAAAACAAATCAAACCGTAAAAAATTCGAAATCGAAACATTTTTATCTTTGTTTTTTAACTCTCAAAGACGATCGTTTTCATATCTTCTGCGAGGGCGTAAACTCCAAAAAAACAAAAAGATAAAACACAGCTTTACACTATGTTTTATCTTTTTGTTGCATTTGTTTTCGATAAGCATTCGGGGATATCCCCTTAAGTTTTTTGAATATATTATAAAAAAAGCTCACATCATCAAACCCACTGTTAAACGCCACTTCAGAAACTACCTCGTCGGTTTCCCTTAGCAGACGGCAAGCTTCTTCTACTCGTTTTTTTTGAATTGCGTGGCTAATTGTCATTCCTGTCGCTTTCCTAAAAGCCCTGCCTAAATAATCAGGATTTAAGTAAACTTTCTCTGCAAGATTACAAATGCTTATTTTTCTCTTAAAATTTTTCTGAATGTATTCCTCGACAAACTCTATTGCCTTGTTTTTATACAAGGTTCCACTTTCTTTTTCTCCAACAACTTCGATACGGAAAAGCACATCAAACATCCGAACAAGATGTTCCTGAATTTTATTGATATACCCTTCTCTTCTACGCAGATATGTGGTATGGATCTTACGAAAGAGTTCCTCCAGCATGTGTCGATTCGTTCCGGAAACATTAAAATATAACGAATTTTGATTATGCTCTTTGAATAAAGAATGCAATATTTGCAGCTTCCCTTTGTCGTTTGCGGAAGCTTCACCGCCCACATCTATCTTAAAAAATTCCGGAGCAAACATTAAATCATACATACAAAAAGGCTCCTGTCCTTTCTGCAAATCATAAAAAACGTGCTCAGCACCCGGATTAACTATAAACAAGTCGCCTTCGTTTACATCATAAACCTTCCCGTCCACCTGATGTTTGGCTCGTCCCGAAACAACATAGGAAAATTCCATAAACTCATGCTTATGTATCGTACCAATATAGTCAGAGGATTCAACGGTTAGCTGAATATGAATGCGTTCATCAGAACCAAAAAACAGTTCTTTTGATATGTCAACCACGCCATCACATTTCGGCTGTTTTTCCATGTTTCCACCTCCTGAAAACAATAACGTCCCAAGAATAATACACAAACAAAGATATGACTAAGGCAATATTTCAAACAAAATATTGCCTTAGTTCATACGTATTACTAAATTTTATAAGGATTGAATTACAGAAATTCAGTTTCTCTCCAATCCGAAACAGCACCCATATTATTTAACGGCAAAAGAAATTAGTCAACTCTTTTTCGGAGCGTTTCGAGCGGTAAATTATAGTTAAATTCTATTTCTCCAAAAAGCGCTTTCATCAAAGACTCCATAGCGAAATCACTACGAGAATACATTGTCGTAACATAGGTCTTCGCAGACGGAATATCCTCCAAAAGATATGGGGTTGCAAGCGAAATCAAAATCGGAGATAAGCCCTCCAGATTAGATACTCTAAATAATGTTTGCGTAATTAATCCGGTCGGTCTGTAATCACCAATGTAAGCATAGTCATAAACCCAGAAACAAGCATCCCATTGTTCTCCGCTTCTAACCCGAATTTTCATTTCGGGTTCAACGTCCCAATTAGCAAAATCATTTACATCATAGATGTCTAATTGAAAGCCTCGTTCCTTTAATTTTTCTATAAACTCACCAACCGGCCCACTGTTGGCATCATGAGTCAATCCCAAAACGAGAATTCTCTTGATCTTGTCCTTGGAAAGCGGCAAAAGATTCTGTTTATTACGAACACAGGTAATTGCTTTTTCAGACAAGCGGCGATTCAATTCCTTTGCCTCTTCTTGTATCTGCGGAAGCTGGTCAAATGTATCTACTGCATCAAAAAGGCCCAACATATGCTTCAATCTCAAAATTCTCGTGACGCTTTCATCGACACGCTCCATCGGGATTTCTCCATTTGAGATTGCTTCTTCGATATAAGCAATTTCAATATCTCGTGCAAACAACATCATATCGACGCCCGCATTAAACATCGCCGGAGTTCTTTCTCTGGATGTTTTCCAGTTACTCAAACCAGCCATACTGATTGCATCCGTAACAATTACGCCATCAAAGCCCAATTTGTCTCTCAAAAGCTTTTGAACCGCATTTTTAGAGATCGTCGTCGGGCAATAACCGCAATTTTCTTTATCATATTCTTCTACCCAGGCAAGGCCGGCATGTCCTGTCATCACGCTGGCAACACCGGCTTCTGAAAGTTCTTTATACAGTCTGCCGACCGTCGCCATCCATTCTTCTTCAGACATCGTATTTTCCGTTAATGCAATATGTGAATTTCTGTCGCAGCTACCGTCTCCGTCAGGAAAATGCTTTGCACAAGCGGCTACCCCATGGTCCTGCATACCTTGAGAATAGGGTTTTGCATATTTTAAAGTGTCCTCAACATTTTCCGCAAAGCAACGCATACTTGCATCGTTCATACTACCGGGAGCAGGCATGTCAACCACCGGACCAAACGACCAGTTAATACCGATTGCTCTTGCTTCTTTTGCAATTAAAGCACCAACTTCGTATGCCGCCTGCTCATCGCCGTTTATGCTAAATGTAATGTTCTGCGGGAAATTGGTCATTTGAGAAAACGCAGCGCCTACACCACTTTCAATATCAGCTGCAACCAGCATCGGAATATCCGATTTTTCCTGCATATAAGCGATCAGGTCGTGGAAAACTTCTACACCGCCCTCTGCGCTATGAATAACTTCTGCGCCAACAAAGATATTACCTCTCGGATATTTCTCCAGCGCACGATCAATGATTGCCTTATATTCTTCAAAAGTTCTGTCCTGACGTTTTGATGATCCTTCTCTTAACAAATCCGAGAAGCTCACGCAAAGCAACTGCCCTATTTTTTCTTTCAGGGACATCGATTCCACTTTTTCTTTAATCCATTCTTCTTGTTGCACAGTTAATTTCTTCATAATGTACATCCAACTCCTTTAGTGTATGTATTGATGTCGTTATTTTATCACATAAAAAAATAACTTTCAAGGCTATTCTTTAGCACATTTTACCCAAAAATTAGCTTCCAACCAAGAATGACAAAACGCTGTTACTCTGTATTTTAATGATTGCAGACTTATCCGGGTTTGGATATTTTATTTTTTGATACACTTCTTGCTCTGTATCATATAAACCGCAGAAGAAAGAAATTTGTCCGTCAAAATCCTACGCAAAACGACCGCAGTTTTCATGATAATACCGGGAATAATGACCTGTTTTCCTCGAAGTGTTTTCTTGATTGCATATTCTGCAACGTCTCTGCTTTGCAAAACAATTTTTTTGATTAACTTGTTCTCTGTTCCTCTGCCAAAACTGACCTTTGCAACCTCTCCAAACTCCGTATGAACAGGGCCCGGGCACAAAACACTAATTTGAACCTTGCTTTTTTCTTTTTTTAATTCTTGTGCTAAGGCTTGCGAAAGGCGAAGAACATAGGATTTCGATGCATAATAAGCCGCAAAAAGCGGTCCAGGAAAAAATGCCGCAAGCGACGCAACATTTAAGATGTGCCCGCAATCTTTTTTCTTGAACTTTTGCGCAAAAAGTTTCGTTAAGGTGTGTAGTGCCTTAATATTGGTGTCAATCATGGCAAGTTCACGCTCTAAATCCGTAGTGCAAAACTCTCCAAAAACACCAAAACCGGCACAGTTAATCAGCATATCAACTTCATCTGCTTTTTCAGCCAAAGCCTTGCACTGCTCAATATCCGTAATATCCGCACAAACAATCTCAACTGAAGTAGAAAGTTCTTGGGCCAGTTCTATTAACCGCTCCTCACGGCGTGCAACAGCAATAATATCATATCCCTTTTCAGAAAGTACGTGCGCCATATCCCAGCCAAGTCCTGAACTTGCGCCTGTAATCAAAGCTTTCATAGCATCGCCCCCAACCAAAGCTTATTCCAAAGTAAATGCTTCGCTATAATTTTCATATCTGAACTCAATCACATTTTGCTCATTTTCTAATAGCGGAACATCTTCAATCCCCTGACTTGCAAGATCACCGTTAAAATAAAACAACCAGCCACTTTCCTGCGTGGATTTAATGCCGTCAAAACCGTCATAAAGCCCGCCGGAGTTGGTATAAACCACCTTTTGATTCCGGCACGCCTCTTTTAATGCATCGCTCGCCTTTGGATTTTTCTTTACAAGTGTTCCGGCATGGTAGAGGATCTCTGTGCCTTCGGCATCAACGCAAGAAACGATATATGGAACTTCTGTCGTCTCTTCATCGTTTCCTACACAACCCGAAAAAACGGAAAGGATGACCACCAATAGCAAACAAAAGGAAATCACTTTTTTCATTACAATTTTTCCTCCTCATCCGAAAGTCCCAACAGGCGATAGGCGTTTTTCCAAAGTATCTGTTCACTTTCTTCCTCAGAAAGCCCCACACGGTCTAACACCTCAAGTTCAAACCGATGCATCGAAAGCGGATAATCTGTACCAAAGAGCACTTTATCTGCCCCATGTGCACGGATCATTTGGGCAACTTTTTCAGGTTGTAGAAAACGAATAGAGCTTGATGTATCAAAATAAACATCCCGTCCAAACAAATATTTTTCCGCTTCATCCCACTCAGAATAACCACCCATATGTGCCGCAATAATCGTAAGTTTGGGAAAACGGTCCAAAAGATGTGCAACACGCTTTGGCGTCGTTGCATCTGTGTTTTTATCTCCTACATGCATCAGAATCGGAAAACGACCCTCAATTTGTTCGTAAATCGGGAACATGGACTCATCATCCATCACAAACTTCTGAAACACCGGATGGAGCTTGATTCCCTTTAGTCCCAAACTCTCTATTCTGTCGAGCTCTTTTGCCACGTCTTTATAATCTTCATGAAGCGTGCCAAATCCGATAATATCCTGATTCGTTAAAGACGCCACAAAATCATTGGTCATCTCCACTTGTTTTGGCGAAGTTGCAGTTGCATGGATGACCATCTTCGCAATCTGGTTTTCCTGCATGCTCTTTAAGATTCGCTCAAAACGACCATCACCGGCTAATGGGATTCCGTAATATTCGTTTAGGTTATTTGCCGCTTTCTCCGCAATTTTTTCGTGAAATGCATGTGCGTGAAAGTCTACAATTTTGCGTACCAAACCGAATGCCTCTTTTCTATTTGATTCCAATATCTCTTCTGTAATGCATGTCTTTGAAGGAAATTTTCTCTACTCCCTCATATGCGTGACGAATCGCCGCATCTAAATCATTTCCAATCGCAGTTACGCCCAAAACACGGCCTCCATTCGTTGTAAAGGTCTCTCCCTTGACGGCCGTTCCGGCATGGAATACGGTAATATCCCCTAATTTTTCTGCATCTTCGATGCCGCTGATTTCGTAGCCTTTTTCATAGGATTTTGGATAGCCACCGGACGCCATAACCACGCAAACAGCCGCATTATCAGCCCATTTTACATCTACTTCAGAAAGTCTTTCATCAATAATTGCTTCAAAAATTGTGAGCAAATCTGTCTCTAAACGAGGTAAAACAACCTGGGTTTCCGGGT
>JAZSOJ010000080.1:0-9531 GCA_045536855.1 Clostridia bacterium
GGTGGTGGACATGCTTCGCTTTTTCTCCCGTGGAGGCTCATCCGTCGGGTATTTTGACGGCACACAGTATCGCAAGATGATGGATTATGAGAAAAGCGCAAAGATTTCCGCAGACAAGGAACTGGAAAAAGAACTGCATCATACCGTGCGCGGCGAAAACAGGCTGACAGAGGCGCAAATGGAATTTTCTGCTTTTGTCGGAGAACCCTTGCAGCTTAGCATGACAGCGCAGGGAATGACCGTATCAAAGCAGGGTGCGCTGGCAGAGGAAGCCATCAGGCGACCGCTTGACAAAGAGCGTGTTTACGCACAGCTTGCAAAATTAGGCGGAACACCCTTTGTGCTTTCGGATGCAGCCATTGAATTGGGTCAAACGGCGACCGTTGGCATCAGTGAAATAAACGGTTTGCGTCGGGAAGTCGTCGACGCGCTTTCACAAAAAATTTGCGAGGCGTTTCAAAGAGAAGAAAAAAAGGTATCTTTATCCGAGCAAAAGGAGCGGACCGAGCGTCGACCAAAGCTGTGTGTTTCGGTACAGACCGAGGAGCAGTATCGGGCGGCGAAAAACATGGGCATAGAAGAAATCTATTTGCCGCACTCTTTGTTTTCTTCCGGAATGGACGGCAAGGCAGTTTGTATGCTGCCGGCGCTTAGCAAAGAGGGAGAGAGGCTCGAACTTGACAAAGCCGAGCGCGTGCTGGTCAATAACATCGGTCAGCTCAGCGCGTGCGAGGGAAAAGAAATCATCAGCGGGTATCGCTTTAATCTGTATAATCGCGAGGCGATTTGGCAATTGTCAGAGTTGGGCGTTGCGGCTATGACGGTTTCGCCGGAGCTGAACACAAAAGAAATAGAAACCCTCTCTGCGCATACCGATTTGCCGCTTGAAGTGATTGCTTACGGAAGATTGCCGCTGATGACTATGGAAAACTGCGTGATAAAAAGCGCGCATGGCTGTGGCTGTGAGAAAGCAAAATATGCCTTGCGTGACCGCAAGGGAGTGGAGTTTCCGATTCTTGCAGAGAATTGTCGCAACCTTCTATTGAATTCCTACCCGATTTATATGGCGGACCGACTTTGTGACATAAAAAGTTTACAGATTGACCGGATAAGATTGTCTTTTACGGTTGAAAATTTTGATTTGTGTTGTATAATAATAGGTGAGTATCAAAAGGCGCTTCGGGGAGAAAAAACCCTGCCGCCGAAGTTTGATTATACGCGCGGACATTTTTACAGAGGGGTGCTTTAAAATGGCGAAAGTTTTGATTCAGTATTTGAATGAAAAAGCGAAAAAACCGTTTTACGCAACAGAGGGTGCAGCAGGGATGGATTTATCCGCTGCCATCGAAGAACCTGTAACCATTCATCGCGGCGAGCTTTTGCGTGTTCCGACGGGGATTGCGATTGCTCTTCCCGAAGCAGAAATGGTGGCCTATCTTTATGCGCGCAGCGGACTTGGCATCAAGCATGGGATTTGTCTTTCCAACGGTGTCGGTGTGATTGACAGCGATTATCGCGGAGAAATTTGTGTGGGGCTGATTAATTTAGGGCCTGCTGATTATACGATTCAGCCGGGAGAGAGGATTGCGCAGATGGTCTTTGCACCGGTGATTCGTGCAGAGCTTTGTGAGGTGGAGTCCTTAGAGGAAACCAAGCGCGGCACAGGCGGCTTTGGCTCGACGGGGCGGTGAGTGTGTGAAAACAGCAGATTGGCTGATTTTTGTTGTTTTGATTGTGTTTTCTCTGCTCGGCATTTTCTTTACCAATACAATCTTTGCAGATACCTCCGCAGAATATGCGGTTGTGACAGTGGACGGAAAGGAATACGGACGGTATTCGCTGAATGAAAAAAATGGGAAAATACTTGATGTTAAGACCGAGTTCGGCTATAATAAAATAGAAATCAAAAACGGCAGTGTGCGTATGCTGGATGCCGATTGCCCTGACCGTGTTCATGTCGGTCAGGAGGCGATAAAAAAGCCGGGAGAAATGTTTGTTTGTCTGCCAAATCGTCTGGTTGTGCGACTGGAGGGAAAAGGAGGCGCAGATGGCATTGCATACTGAGAAAAAAGAAACGAAAAAAATTACGCTCCTTGCCATTTTGCTTGCGATTGGTCTTGTGCTTGGCTTTTTCGAGGGAATGCTACCTGTGTTTGGAGTGTTGCCGGGTGCAAAACTCGGCCTTGCCAATACGGTGACGATGCTCGTACTTGTCTGGTTCGGCCCGACAGAAGCATTGGTTTTCGGTGTTTTGCGAGCAACACTAACGGGAATATTTTCCGGCACGGTTACGATGGCGGTATATGGCGGCGTGGGCAGTGTGCTTTCGGTGCTCGCCATGTGGTTTATTCTGCAGATAGCCAAGCGAAAGGTCAGCATGGCGGGAGTTTCCATGATGGGAGCATTTTTCTTTAATATTGGGCAGATTTTGGTGGCTGCGGCAGCGGTACATAATATACAGATATTTCGGTATTTGCCCGTGCTCACGTTGATTTCAACGGTGTGCGGTCTTGTGACAGGTGTTGTAGTGGAACTGGTATTACAAAAAGAATGGCGGGTGGGAAGAAGTGGCAGGAGTTAGACGACGTGGCTGGGTTTATACGCTGGTGATTATTGCCGGTTTACTGCTTGGAAGCCTGATTGGAAAAATTTGTGCGGGGAACCCGTATCTTTGGTGGTTAGGCTATGGCATAGACTTTGGAGTGAGCTTGCCGGAGACGGTGACGATTGATATTTATCTGTTAAGATTTTCATTCGTTTTTTCTGCATGGTTTCACTTTAATGTGGCGAGCATGGCAGGTGCGCTGATTGCGTGGCTGATTTATCGTAAATGGTAGGTGAAGAGAATGAATGAAATTATTCTGGCATCCGGTTCACCACGCAGACGGGAAATTATGACTGAATTAAAAATTCCGTTTCGTGTGGTTGTCTCGGATGCAGAGGAACATATTGAGGAAAACTGTCCGCCTTATCTTGCGGTAGAACAGCTTTCGCTGTTAAAAGCGGCAGATGTCGCTAAAAGTCAAAGCAAAAACGCATTGGTTATCGGTGCTGATACGGTTGTTGTGTTAGATGGCGAGATTCTGACCAAGCCTGCGGATGCGGCAGATGCGGAGCGGATGCTTCGGGCTCTGTCGGGACGTGAGCACAGCGTACTGACGGGAATCAGTGTGGTCCGATGCCGTGACGGGAAAGCAGTTTCGGTATGCGAAGAAACCAAGGTGCGCTTTCGTGCTCTTTCCGACGAAGAAATAAAGCTTTATGTCGCCACGGGCGAGCCGCTTGATAAAGCGGGTGCATATGGGATTCAGGGTTTTGGCAGTCTGTTTACGGAAAAAATCGACGGAGATTATTTCAATGTCGTTGGCTTGCCGGTGTGTCGTCTGGCAAAGCTGTTGGCAGAAGAATTTGATTATAATATCATGTTGGAGGTATGTTAAGAAATGGCAAGCAGAAATATTGGAATTGATTTAGGTACAGCAAACACGTTAGTGTATATGAAGGGCAAGGGTATCATTTTGCGTGAGCCTTCGGTTGTTGCAATCAACAAGCTGACCGGACAGGTATTAAAAGTGGGAAACGAAGCAAAGGAAATGATTGGCCGTACCCCGGGTAATGTTGTAGCCACCCGTCCTTTGAAAGATGGCGTAATCGCAGATTTTGAGGGCACCCGTGCGATGCTCAAATATTTTATTAAGAAGGCATATAGCGGTTCCTTCTTTAAGCCGCATGTCGTTGTTTGTATCCCTTACGGCGTCACGGAAGTAGAGCGTCGTGCCGTAGAGGAATCGGTTGTATCTGCCGGCGGAAGAAACGCATTTTTGATTGAAGAACCGATGGCGGCGGCAATCGGTGCTGGTCTCCCGGTCAGCGAGCCGACAGGCAGTATGGTCGTAGATATCGGTGGCGGTACGAGTGAAGTCGCTGTCATTTCCTACGGTGGCATTGTTACCAGCCGTTCGCTGCGTGTCGCAGGCGATGAACTTGACACAGATATTGTCAACTATATCAAGCGTGAGTATAACTTAATGATTGGTGAGCGTACCGCAGAGGAAATCAAATTCCAGATTGGTTCTGCTTATGAATATGAATATGAGGGTGAAATGGAAGTGAAGGGACGTGACTTAATTACGGGCCTGCCACGCACCATTTCCTTAACCAGTAAAGAAATCCGTTCAGCGATGTCGGAATCTGTGTTTGCGATTGTTGATGCAATTAAGCAGACGCTCGAGCAGACACCGCCGGAGCTTGCGGCAGACGTAATGAACCGTGGAATTACATTGACGGGTGGCGGTGCATTGATCCGTGGCCTCGACAAGCTGATTTCCGAAGAAACCGGCATTCCGGTGAATATTGCAGACAATGCGCTGGACTGTGTTGCGATTGGTACCGGCCTCGCAGCATCCATGCTTGATAAAGAACGCTATACCTCGAAAGGAAGAGGCTGGCTGTAAAAAATATAGGGTAGAAAGGTGTGAATCACGACGGAAGGGAAGAAGAGAAGCCTGCTGATTACAGCAATCATCATTTCGCTTGTCATTTTTATCGGTATGGGAATTTCTTTTGCTTTGGTAGGTGGTAATTCCTCTTTTACCGGTACAAATATTGTAGAAGTGATTACATCACCCGTGCAAGGGTTCTTTACCTCTATCGGCAACGGCGTAGGTGGTTTTTTCGAATTTATAGGTGAGGCAGGAAATTATAAAGAAGAAAATAAAACTTTGCGTGATGAGGTCGATGCCAAAGAGCAGACCATTCGTGAACTCGAGTCTTATCAGCAGGAAAATCAGCGCCTGCGTGCGCTTTTAGAGCTGAAGGAGAGTTATCCCCAGTATGATATGGTGGGGTGTGAAGTTATTGCAAAAGAACCGGGCAACTGGTTCCATGTGTTTACAATTGATAAAGGGAAAAACTACAACATCAAAAAAGATGATGTGGTTGTAACTTATAAAGGCTTGGTTGGACGTGTTTCGCAGGTAGGAGAAAACTGGGCAAAGGTTGTTTCTTTAATTGATACGGAAAGCTCGGTGGGAGCGATGCTTCCGAGAACGCAGGACATTGCCATTGTGGATGGAGATCTTGCGCTTTCCGCCGGCGGACAATGTCGTCTTTCTGCCGTCAGCAATACCTCTGCGCTTGCTGCAGGGGATGAGGTGGAGACCTCCGGTCTTGGTGGGGTCTACCCGAAAGGCCTTTTAATCGGCACTATCAGAGAAGTGAAAAACGATGCTGTGGGATACTCTTCCTATGCTATCGTAGATACTGCAGTAGATTTTGAACATGTGCGGGAAGTTTTGGTCATTCGTATGCCGCAGAACAACATTCCGCAATAATTTGAAAAAAGGAGGGTGACAAGATGCAGACAAGACAAGTGATGCGCTATGCGCTTGCTGTATTGGTGGTTTTTTTGCTCGCTCTTCTTCAGACAACGTTGATTCATTCGTTTAAATTCTTTGGAGTTATCCCTAATCTATTGCTGTCGGCGGTCGTCTGCTATAGCCTGATTTGCGGAGAAACAAAGGCGGTGGCTTTTGGGATCGTTTGTGGCCTGATTTTAGACTTTTACGGAGCACGGGCGGTCGGAATCAATACCCTTTTATGCATGCTTGCGGCGCTCGGCTGTATTTTGCTGCACGACGGATTATTTAGCAATAATGCGTTCGTGGCAATGCTGTTTGTTGCTGTGATTTCGTTGGCCTATGATTTGATTGTATTTTTCTTTTATTTTGTTCTCTGGGGACAGACAGACGTCCTTCATGCGTTGTTCCGGATTATATTGCCCGGAGCGATTTACAGCGGACTGGTGACGATTTTCATCTATCCGCTAATGCGGGCGATTGCGCTTGAATGGTCAGCGCCCGGCAACTACAGACGACGTTAGGATAACACAAAGGAGAGAATCAATGCAGGAGAAAGAATTAAAAAATCGCTATCGGATTTTGTATATTCTTTTGGCGCTTTTGACCTTATTGGTTGTACAGCGCCTTTTTTCGCTGCAAATTTTAGAGGGGGAGAACTATCGGGTGATTTCGGACAGTCGCCTGGCACGAAACATTCCCGTCAAAGCGCCAAGAGGCGAAATATTGGACCGCTACGGCAGACCAATGATTACAAATCGTGTCGGTCAGACGGTGGCGATTGCAAAAATTGATGATGACAGGCAGGGGCTTAACCGGGTAGTTTTTAATCTGGCAAGCTTGTTTGACGCCAATGCTTTAGTGTATGAAGATACGTTTCCTGTCAGCAAGACAGAACCTTTTGCTTTTGTTTTTTCCGGTGACTCGGAAGAAGCGTTGAAGAAAAAGGAAGCCGCATTTAAGAAAATGTATTCTTTTAAAGAGAACGCAACGGCACAGGAGGTCGTAGATAAATTTCGTGCCCACTATCAGGTGGCGGACACCTATACGCCGACAGAAGCAAGAAAAATTATCGGCGTGCGCTATGAGATGGAGATGAGAAATTTTTCTTCGAATAATCCATATGTATTTGCCAACGACGTGGATATTTCCATTGTCTCACAAATCAAGGAACAACGGGAGGAAAAATACCGTTGTATCAGCGTTTATCAGGAGCCGATTCGTGCCTATACCGCCGGTACGACGGCGGCGCATATTCTCGGGCGTGTTGGCATTATCAGTCAGGCGGAATATGCAGAATTAAAAGACAAAGATTATGGCATGAATGATTATATCGGGAAAGAAGGCGCAGAAAAAGCTTTTGAAAGTTATCTGCGTGGGACCGACGGAACTAACAGTATAGAGCGCAAGTTCAAAGAAGGAGAAAGTGAAATTGTATATTCCCGTGACCCGATTCCGGGCGACTCGGTGATGCTGACCATTGATTTAGATCTGCAAAAGGTAGCGGAGGAATCGCTTAAGCAGAATATCCAACGAATTGCGTCCAATGCAACAACAGCCAGAGGTGGCGGTGATGCAAATGCGGGTGCAGTAGTTGTTATGGATGTAAACAGTGGAGAAATTTTGGCGATGGCAAGTTATCCTACCTATGATCCGTCTCGCTATAATCAAGACTATAACAAACTACTCAAAGCGAACGGCAATCCGATTTTCAACCGTGCACTCCGTGGCACCTATGAGCCGGGTTCAACTTTTAAACTCGTGACGGCGACGGCGGCACTCGAAGAAGGAATTATTACACCGACGCAGGCGATGGAAACCAAGGGACAGTATCACTATCTGAGCCACACATTCTCTTGTAATGTGTTCCGTACCTCGGGAAGAACCCACGGAGTGATTAACGTTTCAGAGGCCTTAAGGGATTCTTGTAACTATTTCTTTTATGATATGGGAAAACAGCTCGGCATCGATCGATTGGGAAGCTATGCGAAGAACTTTGGGTTGGGTGAATACACCGGGATTGAACTTTCCGAAGAAGTTAAAGGCCAGCTTGCAAACCCGGCAGACCGTGAAAAAACGGGAAGGAAGTGGTATCCGGGTGATGCGCTCCAGGCGGCCATCGGCCAGTCTGACAACCTGTTCACTCCCTTGCAGCTTGCTAATTATGTGGCAACGGTAGCCAATGGTGGAACGAATTACCGTGCGCATTTATTAAAAGCGGTCAAATCCGGCACAGACCAGTCAATTATTGCAAATGTACAGCCGGAAATTCGCCATAAAATAGAAATTAAACCGGAAAACTTAAATGCCGTATTAAAGGGCATGGGCATGGTAACCGATGTGGGCGGAACAGCAAGTGCTGCTTTTTCCACATTCCCGATTAAAACCGGCGGAAAGACCGGTTCTGCACAGGTCAGCCGAGGTAGCGCCAATGGTCTTTATGTTGGCTTTGCGCCGTTTGATGACCCACAGATTGCGGTAGCGATTGTTGTTGAGCATGGGGCATCCGGCTCCGGCGTTTCGCCGATTGCAAGAGATATTTTCGAACAGTATTTTTACGGTGGTAATGTTGCACCGAACAATCAGACAGCGAAAAACGAGTTATTACCATAAGAATAAAATGTAATTGTTTTGTAATGGACTTATGTCCGAAAGCATGATACAATAAAACAGCTCAAGGTGTTCGTGAGGTGAGATGCTATGTCCGCAGAAGTATTTGTGGTCACTTCGGGCAAAGGCGGCGCAGGAAAATCCACGGCTGTCGTTAATATAGGAGCAACTTTTGCGGCACTGGGCAAAAGAGTACTCTTAATTGATGCCAATGTTGGATTTAGAAATCTGGATTTGCTTTTGGGATTGGAAAGTGACGGAGTATTTCATTTGCTTGATGTTGCAAACGGGAATTGTGCTTGTTCGGAAGCCGTCATTTCGGACCGCCGTTTTACGTGCCTTGATGTCCTTTTGGCACCGCAAATAGCAGAGGAAAGCGACCTTTCATCCAAACAGATGACATCGGTTTGTGCCTCAGCAAAGGAAAATTATGACTATATTTTCCTGGATGCGCCGGCGGGCACAGGGAAGGACTTTTGCAATGTGGTTTCGGTGGCAGAAAGAGCAATTGTATTGACAACGCCGGACATGCTTTCTGTTCGCAATACGGACAGAATAATTGCAGTCCTTGAAAAACAAGGTATCGAAAATCAACAACTGGTTGTAAATCGTGTGCGCACAGATTTAATTAAAAATGGCGATCAACAGAGAATTGAGTTCGTGATGGATACTTTAGGAATACCGCTTCTTGGCATTGTTCCTGAGGAGGATGCAGTGATTGCGTCAGCCAGTGGCGGAGAGCCGTTGGTGCTCAGACGAAAATCACGGGCGGGAGTGGCATTTTCTAATATTGCACACCGATTAATGGGCGAACATACGCCGTTGCTGGAACTGGAAAAAGGCAGTTTGTTTCATAAAAAACATTAAAATACTTATTTTATGCAAAGGAAAGCTGACAGAGGAGGTAGACAAATTTGAACATTGCATTGATTGCGCACGACAAGAAAAAAGAACTGATGGTGCAGTTTTGTATTGCCTACCGAGGCATTTTGGAAAAACATCATCTTTGTGCTACGGGTACAACAGGTGGTTTGATCAGTGATGCGACGGGACTGGATGTTCATCGCTTTTTGTCTGGCCCTCAGGGCGGAGATCAGCAGATTGGCGCACGAATCGCCTATAATGAAATTGATTTGGTGCTGTTTTTCCGTGACCCGTTGACGGCACAGCCGCACGAGCCGGATGTCTCAGCTTTGTTCCGCTTGTGTGATGTACATAATGTGCCTTTGGCAACGAATGTGGCAACGGCAGAGGTTTTAGTGAGAGGTCTCGAACGTGGCGACCTCGATTGGCGTGATATTGTCAATCCGAAAGAAGATAATAAATAATTATATAATAAGGAAAAAAGTGTGCGATTTAGTCGCACGCTTTTTTTGTCGAAAAAAGTAAAAAAAATTAATAAAAAGGGTTGACAAAGGAGCGGTCAGGTGTTAAAATAAACAAGCTGTCTCACGAAGAACGAGTTAGCCGGTGAAAAAACTTTGAAAAAAGTTTTGAAAAAGGGTTGACAAGTAAAAGAGACGGTGGTATAATGAATACCCGTTGCCCCACTTTTACGGGCAGC
>JAZSOJ010000016.1:0-2461 GCA_045536855.1 Clostridia bacterium
TTTCGCTGTACATGGTTCAGTCCGACAAGCCTGATGACTACGAATGCTTCGCGCCGGGATGCTGGTACCGGCACAATGAATTTGCTCCGCAGGGCTATATGGGCAAGGATCTGGACTGTGAGTATTTCTGGAAATACGAGACCCGTTATGCGCTGCCTGTATTTGCCATGCGAAACAGCGCTTCCGGCGAGACCGTCTCTCTGTCCCGCTGGGCAGCAGACGTTACCTTGCGCAATCTTGACGCGGAAATGTCCGAAAATAGCGTGGACCCCAGTTTCACCATCGGTTCCATCGGCATGAGCCGCCCCGCCGCACAAACCCTCAACTATATGTATTACGGCTTTGCGGTGAGGAAGGAAGACTCGGCCAAAATTTCGCTTCCGGCCTCGTCGGTTTCAAAACTGCGGATGGGAAGGCCTTTTTCCAGATGGGCATAGGCCGCTTCCAGAAGAGAGAGGACAGCCCCGGCGGATTTATCCCCCTTGGCGGCTTTTTTGGTGCGGTCCATGCGCCGTTCCAGCGTTTCCATATCCGAAAAGATGAGTTCGGCATTGATGGTTTCCATATCTCTCTTGGGGCCGATGGAACCGTCCACATGGATGATGTCACCGTCTTCAAAACAGCGGACCACATGGCAGATGGCGTCTACCTCGCGAATATGAGAGAGGAACTTGTTGCCAAGACCCTCACCCTGAGAAGCCCCCTTGACCAGACCGGCGATATCCACCACTTCCATGGTGGCGGGGGTGAATTTTTTGGGGTGATACATTTCGGCCAAAACATCCAAACGCTTATCCGGCACGCTGACCATCCCCACATTGGGCTCGATGGTGCAGAAGGGATAGTTGGCGCTTTGGGCGCCGGCACAGGTGATGGCGTTAAAAAGGGTCGATTTGCCCACGTTGGGCAGACCCACGATCCCGAGTTTCAAATTAACACATCCTTTCACTCATTCCTATTCATTATAATATGCAAAAAGAAAAAAGGCAACGCTTCCGAAGGGGTTTTTCCGGACAAAAGAGGCACAAACCTCGGAAAAATCGAAAAAATTCCTGAAATTTCCGTTAAAAATCGAAAAAAAGGTGTTGACAAGCGGCGTTCTTGCCGTTATAATAAACAACGCTTCACCGCGCAAGTACGCAAAAACGGACCTCTGCGATGGAATGAGCAAACAGCGCTGTAACGCCGGTGACAAAACCGTCAGCGCAAGATATGGCGGTATAGCTCAGTTGGCTAGAGCATGCGGTTCATACCCGCAGTGTCATTGGTTCGAATCCAATTACCGCTACCAGACGGCCCGTTGGTCAAGTGGTTAAGACTCCGCCCTCTCACGGCGGCATCATGGGTTCGAATCCCGTACGGGTCACCACAAAAGAACACTCCGGTTTCCGGTCATAAAATTGAATATGGCCCGTTGGTCAAGCGGTTAAGACTCCGCCCTTTCACGGCGGCATCATGGGTTCGATTCCCGTACGGGTCACCAACAAAAAAGCACTTGCGAAAGCAAGTGCTTTTTTAATGATGTTTGCCTTCGGCAAATGATGTCGTTTCACTAATGATGACGGCTACGCCTAATGATGTCGCTTCGCTAATGCTTTGGGCAACATCATATTTGCAAAGCAAATGCATCATATCGACGAAGTCGATACATCATTAAACCCCTGAAAGCCATAAAAAACGACAATCTTACTTAATATAGGTTTGTCGTTTTTTGCCTTTCCACTTCACTTTTCACTAATGCTGTTGTGTCCCGATAAAGATAAAATAATATATAAAAGTTCGGAAATTCTGAACCTGCAATTACCGGAGAAGGCTTAAATGACTATTCACTCTCCTTTAGATTATAAGGATCACATAATAACAAGATAACGCGGAGTTACATAATTGTAGCTCCGCGTTATCTTAAATATTGACATCAAGACCTTCAAAAAAATCATCGTATGAGCACCTGTAAATTTTCTTCAACTCAATAATTACGCTCGCCCTGATATTGAGTTCGCCTGCCTCGTATTTTGCATATGTGCTTCGACCAATATCGCATCCTCGACATTGGAGTTCAGCACAAAGCTTTTCTTGTGATATATTGTGGTTAGTTCGGAGTCTCCTTAAATTGTCACCGATATTTCGGTCACGTCTTATTTTCTGCTCCATACAATACACCTCATAATTAATTATTGACCAGTATAGGTTGCAGCCGTTTACATTGTATGATATAATCGAATCAAAAGTTGTCCGCTATATTGGTCAACAGTTCGCGAGGTGCTTATTATGAGTGAAAAAGATTTTAGATTGCACAATTGTTGTTTTACAGGCCACCGTCCTAACAAAATGGTGCTTGAAGAATGAAGTAAGAGGTTAAACAACTGCTGAGCAAAAAAATGACAATAAATATTGTACAAAAAATATCGTAGAATTTTCAGAAGAAATCCTACGATAAAAGCCCTATTATAAAAATAAGGAT
>JAZSOJ010000146.1:0-4280 GCA_045536855.1 Clostridia bacterium
TATATTAACCACGATATTGACGATGCAATCCGGGGAGGAATTATTAAGGAAGAAGATCTGCCTGCTGAATGTATTGAAATTTTGGGTGACAGCCATGGTGACAGAATCAATGCCTTGATTTTGGACGTGGTTGAAAATAGCGAAGATAAGCCGGAAATTTGCATGTCGCAACCGGTCAAGGACGCTATGATGAATCTGCGTGCTTATATGTTCGAGCATGTATATACGAGCAGTGTGGCGAAAAAAGAGGAAGAAAAAGCGAAAAATATCTTGCAAATGCTTTATGAAACTTTCATGAAAGAACCGGAGCATTTGCCGGCGGACGATCTCACAAATATAGATGTTATGGGCACAGAACGTGTGGTGATAGACTATATTGCAGGAATGACGGATAACTATGCCGTTTACAAATTTAATGAGCTTTTTGTTCCGAAGTCTTGGAGTTTGCGATAAGGTTACATAACTTGTCAAAAAATGGGTAACATATCGGCGAATAAAAAGTTTTATTTTAAAAAAGGAATTAGAAGATTTTTGTCGAAAAAGTATTTGTGGCGTTATTTTGATGCGGAAAGGAGAGAAGGCATTGGCGAGATATTCACAAAATTCCATTCGTGAAGTGGAACGCAGAAATGATATCGTGGATGTAGTATCATCGTATGTTAAGCTGAAACGAAACGGGAATCACCATATTGGCTTATGTCCTTTTCATAAAGAAAAAACGCCCTCGTTTCATGTCAGTCAGGACAAGCAGTTGTATCATTGTTTTGGATGTGGTGTTGGCGGAAATCTATTTGATTTTGTCATGAAGATGGAAAACCTTGATTTTGTTGATGCACTGAAATTTTTGGCACAACGAGGCGGGGTAACCTTAGAGGAAGAAAAGAACGGTTATGTACCGACCAAAGAAGAAACTGACTTAAAGCAGCGTGTGTATGAAATGAACGTAATTGCTGCACGCCGGTTTGTAGAAAACCTGATGGATCCGACGTCGACGGTTGCGCACGATTATGTGAAAAAACGTGGTCTGGGTCGAGAGGCAATGACAAAGTTCGGGATCGGTTATGCCAAAGATGATTGGAATGATTTGTGTAATTTTTTGAAACAAAAAGGCTTTTCCGAACAAGAAATGGTTTCAGCAGGTCTTGCTGTGAAAAATGAAAAGGGAAGAGTGTACGATAAATTCCGAAATCGCTTAATGTTCCCGATTATCAATGTACGTGGTAATGTGATTGCTTTTGGTGGCCGTGCGCTTGGTGACGATCCGGCGAAATACATGAACTCTCCGGAAACGCCGGTCTTTCATAAGGGACGAAATGTCTATAACTTAAATAACGCCAAGCAATTCGGGCAGAAACACGGTTTGATTCTGGTGGAAGGGTATATGGATGTTGTCTCGCTTTGTCAAAGCGGAATCCCCAATACGATTGCGGGATTAGGGACGGCTTTTACGCCGGAACAGGCGTCGCTTCTGAAACGATATGCCGGACAAATCTATGTTTGTTATGACGGAGACGAGGCTGGACAGGCTGCAGCATTAAAAGCTATTGATATTTTAACGGAAGCAGGAAATAAAGTAAAAATCGTTTCTTTTTCCGGGGCAAAAGACCCGGATGAATATATTGCAAAAAAAGGTGCCGAGAGTTTCCGCAAGTGCATTTCTGATGCGATGGGTGCAGTAGAGTACAAGATTATGCACGCTCGTAATAGGTATGATTTGACGGATGTTGAAGGCAAAGTGTCTTTTGTTACACATGCGGCAGGCATATTAGCCGGGATTGAAAATCAGATTGAGCGAGAGGCCTATGTCAAACGAATTGCAGCCGAAACAGATATTTCAGCAAATGCAATCCTGACTGAGATCAACAAATTGATTTTCAAAGAGGGCCGCAGGAGAACACAAAACGCCAAATACGAAGAACGACGAGCCAGTGAGGCGGAGGCGACAGCGATTCGGCAGGATGCCGCCGGTCTGACGACTACATACAAGGCGGAGAAAATGTTGCTTAACGTAATATTTTTTCAAAACAAGGCGTTTGAAATGGCGAAGACAGAATTGAAAAGCGAATTCTTTGCCAGCAAAGATCACCGGTCGATTTTCGACTCGATGATCGCCTATAAGGCTGAAAACACGGAAGCGGATGCTTCGGGTTTTTTGTCTTATATCGATGAGCCACTGAAACAAAAAGCGGCTGCAATCTTATATGATGAGATTGAGGGCGATGCCGTACAGGCGGCAAAAGATATGATTAATAAATTGAAGGGTGAGTTCATGAACAGCAAAATCAAGCAATTATCCAAAGAGGGAAAAGTCGAAGAAGTCAAAGAATTACTTGCAAAATATACAGCGAGGAGGGGCTAAAATGGTAGATGTAGAAAAACAAAAGGCGGCGCTTAGCGACCTGATGACAAAAGGAAAACAAAACGGTATCCTGACGTATAAGGAAATCATGGATGCCCTTTCTGAACTGGAAATGGAAACAGAACAGATTGAGATTTTGTATGAAAAACTTGAAAAAGAAGGTATTGAAGTCGTAACAGACATGGATAAGGAACTCGAAAAAATCGAGGAAGAAATCGACGACTTAAAGCCTTCGGACGCAGAAGATCTTTCGGAAGAGGTTATGGAAATCTCCAATGCGGAGGGCGTATCGATTGACGACCACGTGAAAATGTATTTAAAAGAAATCGGTAAGGTTCCGCTTTTGGAGCCGGAAGAAGAATTGGAGCTTGCAAAGCAAATGGGTGAAGGAAATGCTATGGCACGCCGACGCTTAGCGGAAGCGAATCTTCGTTTGGTTGTTTCTATCGCAAAACGCTATGTCGGACGTGGTATGCTTTTCCTTGATTTAATTCAGGAAGGAAATCTTGGACTGATTAAAGCAGTTGAAAAATTTGACTATACCAAAGGCTATAAATTCAGTACCTATGCGACTTGGTGGATTCGTCAGGCAATTACCCGTGCAATTGCAGACCAGGCGAGAACAATCCGTATTCCTGTTCATATGGTAGAAACGATTAATAAATTGATTCGTGTTTCCCGCCAGTTAGTACAGGAGTTAGGCCGTGATCCGCATCCGAATGAAATCGCAAAAGAACTGAATATGTCGATTGATAAAGTGCGCGAAATTATGAAAATAGCGCAAGAACCCGTCTCGCTGGAAACGCCGATCGGCGAAGAAGAAGATAGCCATTTAGGTGATTTTATCCCTGATGATGATGCGCCTGCACCGTCAGAAGCGGCTTCTTTCCTTCTCTTAAAAGAACAGTTGGGGGATGTGCTCGATACCTTAACACCGAGAGAAGCGATGGTATTAAAGCTCCGCTTTGGTTTAGAAGACGGCAGAGCAAGAACACTTGAAGAAGTGGGAAAAGAATTCAACGTTACCCGTGAGCGTATTCGCCAGATTGAAGCGAAAGCGCTTAGAAAGCTTCGTCACCCGAGCCGAAGCAAAAAGCTGAAAGATTATCTGGAATAGATCATTAAAAAACCTCCCAAAGCCAAGATGCTTTGGGAGGTTTTTTATTTTTTCTTATTTGTTCAAATATTTTGCAACTTCAGCAGTTACAATCTTAGTAATCGCTTCGATATCCAAAGAACCGGAAGCAACAGCAGAAGAGGAGCCGGAAGCTTTTCCGTCACTGGAGAAGAGCTTCATCTTCTTCATACTTTCCTGTTTTACCGCCTCAACAGCGGCAGGAATGAGGTCGATAAGACCCTTTTCCATGCTGGAGAATTTTTTGAATTCAGCTTCAACAGCAGCAACGTTAATATCGGTGAAGATGTTAACCTTACTGATACCTTCCTGAATTGCTTTGCGGAAATCGTTGTCAGTCAGACCGGAACCGCCGTGAAGAACGAGCGGAACATCAACAGTAGAAGCGATCGTGCGAATTCTTTCGAAGTCGAGTTTCGGCGGCAGTTTGTATGCACCATGAGCATTACCAACAGCAATCGCTAATGCATCAACGCCTGTTTTCTCTACGAAATCTTTCGCAAGCTTCGGATCTGTAAAATATTTAGACGGATCATCCAAATGATCGCTACCTTCAGCCGAACCCTCATTATCGCCGACATGACCAAGTTCGCCTTCGATGGTTGCACCGTAAGAATGAGCAATGTCAGCCATTTCTTTTACTTTGCGTACATTTTCGTCATAAGAGTCTGTCGAGCAATCGTACATAATAGAACTAAATCCAAGTTCTAAAGCTTTCACGCAAGTATCATATGTAAGACCATGGTCCAAATGAACAACTACCGGAACAGAAGCTTTCTTTGCCAT
>JAZSOJ010000124.1:0-2034 GCA_045536855.1 Clostridia bacterium
TTCGGACAGGGGTTCGATTCCCCTCATCTCCACCACAAGGGTATTAAACAAACCTTATTTCTTCAAAGGTGGCTTTGCTGTAACGGTTTGGCTATAATACCATCACAGAAAAAGACGGTTTTCCAATCACGGAAAGCCGCCTTTTTTCGTTAATTTGGGCAAGAGAAAACCGCCCAGCGATTGCCGGACGGCTTCCCTTTACGAAAGGAGAAACTCTATGTCTACCCTACTGGGGGACAAGTGATTTTATTCGGCTTCTTTCCTTTTCTGAAAAGCTGCCTGTGCTTCCATTCTGCGCCTACGGTTTTCCTTTGCCTGTTGAGCGTTATAAAAAGCATCTAAAGACAATTCCGCTTTTCGGCGGTCTGTCTGATACTGACGCTGCCGCTTTTTCTTTTGTTCACGAAAACAAGCATCCGCTCCGGTGCATTCCTCTTTTGTACAGAATAGGCATATAGCGGCATTTTCACGCTCATTTTCTGCGGCTCGTTTTAAGTGCTTTTCACTTACTGCCATAATCAGAAATTTTCAAGAATATTAGCGGTCAGCTCGTCCCATGACTTGATAAGATAAGTACGGCGCAAGCTGCGATCAAGAGTGTCAGCCATGCTATCAAAAGCCTGCATATAATGTCTGCCGTCCAAACCTCTGCCCTTGTTTGCCACATAGCGCAGCTGCCGGGCGGTATCTTCGTCCTTTGCGTTTGCTGCGGCATTTTCAGCAGCCTGTGCAATCAGTCTACACATGGTAGCGTTGTCCCCATGGTTTGCAACTTCAAAAAGGCGGTCATATTCGGCGGGCTTTAGAATACCGCTTTTCAGCAATTCCATAGTATTTGCATCAATGGCTTTGGGGTCAGCAGCATAAAAGTCGGTTACTGCCTTTTCAAGTGCGCTGCGAATCTTCGCCACTTCTGCACGGGTCTGATCAGGCAAGCTACGGCTCAACTTGTCATAGGCTTCCTTTGCTTCATGGTAATTCGCTTCGGCTCTTGCAGCCTTTGCAATAGTGGCGGCATCAGCGTGCCACGCTCCACGGGCGGGACGCTTGTTTGCATTGTACTTGCTTTCAGCATCCTTGTAGGCGGCTTCTGCCTTTTGAATCTGCTCAAAAGAAGCCTGTGCAATGTCATTTACCTGCTGTACATAAGTGTTAAATCTGCTCATTATAAGTACCTCATTTCATAAAAATTATTTGTTAATTGTGGACGCTGCAAGCCGGACAACGGCGCAGCCTTTGTTATACAGGGCGCATCCCTCACAATGCCCATAAATCGAAAACGGGCATTTTCTATTATCCTTTGAGGGTGCTTCTTCGATTGCCACGCCGGACGCATCGGCAATGGTAGCAAGGGCGCATTTGCCATTCGCAAAGATTTTACAGCCCTCACGCTTACAAAGGGTATTGCATCCGTTAGCAAATGGACAGCTTTTAGCCGGGGGACGGTTTTTCCATGCTTCATCAGCAGCAGCCTTGCGCCGTTCCTCTGCTTCTTTCTGCCTTTTGTTGTGTTCTGCAAGTTCGCTTGCCGGGACAATGCCGCCGCTTGTGTGGATCATCATTTCGTATTCTTTGATATGTCCCACCATGCGGAAACGCTCCCCCGTTTTGGGGTCAACTTGCCATTCGCCGGGGTTTACTTCTTCATATCTCATGGTAAATATTCCTTTCTTGAATTGTCCTGCATATCATCCCGTGTGAAATGATCTGCAAGTACATCAATGTAAATGGGGGTTGTGTTTTCCTCTGTGTGCTTAGCAATAAAAGCCCTGTTCGCCTTGTTCAGCAGTTCAACCGCCGGAATGATCATTGTTTCCCATATATCCCGGTCAATCTCACTACCACAAAGCGGGCAATATCTTACCTCTGTATCATCGGGTACATATTTGTGTACTTCCTTGACCATGCCACAATCCCCGCAATGAATACGCATATATGCCAGTGTTTGCACCTCACTTTCTTAGGCAGATACGAACCTTGTATTGATCAGCCTATCAAGGGCAAAACGGCAAGAATCAATCAAATAATTACATT
>JAZSOJ010000008.1:0-3097 GCA_045536855.1 Clostridia bacterium
GTGGTGCGATGCCGGTAGAAGAAGGCTTGCTTTCCGGTTTTGATAATGCGGAAATCACAGGATTTAAAGAGGGAGCGATGTTTGCTCCAATGATTGGCTCTATCGCATTTGTCGGTTATGTTTTTGAATTGGAGAATGCACAGAATGCAGCATCATTTATTGCAAATCTTGAAAAGAACGCAAACAAGCGCTGGAACATCTGCGTAGAAGCAGAAGAAATGGTTACGGGACAAAGCGGAAATAAAGTATTTTTCGTAATGTGCCCAACCAGTCTGGAAAATTAATTTTAAACCATTAAAACGGACGCACTTGTGTCCGTTTTATTATGGATTTTTGAGGAGGAACTGCTATGATTTTTTCGAGCATTCCGTTTTTATACTACTTCTTACCGATGGTTCTGATTCTATATTTCGCAGTCCCAAAGGTGCTGAAAAATCCTGTGCTTTTAGTTGCGAGCCTGATCTTTTATGGTTGGGGTGAGCCAAAGTATGTTTTTTTGATGCTGGCAACCATTCTTTTGGGATATGTGTTCGGTTTGCTCATTGAGCGATTTTCGGGCAGATGGCCCTCCAAACTGTTTTTGGTTTTGTCCATTAGCTCCAGCCTTTTGGCGCTGGGATATTTTAAGTATGCGGACTTTTTCATCGGGAATTTCAATCAGGTAACGGGACTTTCCATACCAATGCTTTCCGTTGTACTTCCCATTGGCATCAGCTTTTACACTTTCCAGATTTTAAGCTATACGGTGGATGTGTACCGAAAAGATGTTGCGGCGCAGAAAAACCCAATTTACCTTGCGACCTATGTTGCCCTTTTCCCGCAGCTGATTGCCGGACCGATTGTGAGATATTTGGACGTGGAAAAGCAACTGGGAGAAAGGACGCACAGCTTTGAAAAAGCGGCGGCGGGAGCGGAACGTTTTATTCTTGGTCTTGCCAAGAAAATTCTGATTGCAAATACCTTGGGCGAGCTGGGCGAAATGTTTTTGGCATCGGGCGACCTCTCGGTCTTGTACTATTGGTTATTTGCCGTTTCATATATGCTCCAGATTTATTATGATTTTTCGGGGTACAGCGATATGGCCATCGGCCTTGGAAAACTCTTTGGCTTTGATTTTATGGAAAACTTCAATTATCCGTTTATATCGAAGAGTATTTCTGAATTTTGGCGCAGATGGCATATTTCGCTCGGAACGTGGTTCCGTGATTATGTTTATATCCCAATGGGCGGCAACAGAGTCAGACGCCTGCGCTGGTTATTTCATATCTTTGTTGTGTGGTTTTTGACCGGCTTCTGGCACGGCGCAGAGTGGAACTTTATTCTGTGGGGACTTTATTTTGGCGTCCTTTTGGTACTGGAAAAGTTCTTTTTTGCCAAATTTTTAGAAAAACATCAAATTTTTGGCCGTTGTTACACCTTGTTTTTTGTGGCAATTAGCTTTATGATATTTGCCGCAGGAAATATGGGGATGGTTAAGACCTATTTGGCGGGTTTGTTCGGCTTTGGCGGTCTTCCGCTTGCCTCTGCTGAGTCATTTTACTATCTTCGCAGTTATGGCTTGATCCTTTTGATTGCTATTTTAGGTGCAACACCCCTGGGAAAGCTCGTAAAACAGCGACTGGACAAAAGATTCCCAACTGCTTTGTGGAAGAGTATTTTAGAAACGCTCGTTTTAGCGCTGCTCTTATTGGTTATCACCGGATATTTAGTGGATGGCTCGTTTAACCCGTTTTTATATTTTCGTTTTTAAGGGAGGTGCCGTATGAAGAATCAATCGATGATAAAAACTTTTACAATTGCTCTTTTGTTCGGTGCGCTCTCGCTGATTTCGTGGTTTGGACCGCAGAAAGATTTTTCTGAAAGTGAGCGTCGACCGCTGGCGGAAGAGCCGACGCTTACGATTGAAACGGTGCTTGCCGGTGAATTTCAAAAGGAATTTGAGCTTTATAGCGTCGACCATTTTCCGCTCCGTGACCATTTTCGCAGGGCGAAGGCGCTATTTTCAAGCTATGTGTTTGGGAAAAAAGATAATAACGGTCTGTTTGTTTCCGAGGGGCATTTATCCAAAATTGAATACCCCGAAAACAAGGAGATGAAGGAGCACGCCGCAAACCGTTTTCGCTATTTGTATGAGAGCTATTTAAAGGACAAAAATGTCAATATTTATCTGTCGGTTATCCCTGATAAGAACTATTTTTTAGCAGAAAAGAACGGCTATCCTTCACTTGATTATTCTGCATTTATTGCCGATTTCAAGAATCAGATGGAATATGCTTCGTATATTGATGTTTTGCCGCTTTTGTCTATTGACGACTTTTACCGAACGGATTCCCACTGGAAACAGGAGGAAATTACGGATGTGGCGGAGTTTATCGGCAATGCGATGGGAACGGATGTTAAAAGCGAATATATGGTCAATGTATTAGACGTGCCGTTTTCCGGCGTGTATCTGGGGCAGTCGGCACTCCCGTTTGCGCCGGATACCATTCGCTATCTGACAAACAATATGCTTACATCGTGTCAGGTGAATTACTTTGATAGCGGAAAAGCTGAGCCGGGTGAAATCTATAACATGGAAAAGGCGCACGGCAAAGATCCGTATGAAATGTTTTTGTCAGGAACTTCTGCGCTCATTGAGATTGAAAACCCGAACAGTAAAACGGACAAAGAACTGGTTGTGTTCCGTGATTCCTATGCAAGCAGCTTGGTGCCGCTTTTAACCGCAGGCTACCGCAAGATAACGGTAGTGGATATCCGTTATCTGCAGAGTAAATTTTTAGGGAATTTTATTTCCTTCGACAATCAGGACGTGCTCTTTTTGTACAGCACAACACTTTTAAATAACAGTATGTCATTGAGATAAAAACAACAACCCCTTTTCAAAAGGGGTTGTTGTTTGCTGTGCGGTGTAATGTGGGTTTTCGACAGCGGGCATAAATCCGTGAAATAATCATAAAAGTGTTTGACACAGGGTGGAAGCTATGTTATAATTGACACATACGGAATTTTATGAAATGACATTTTTGTAAGGTTCGCTCTGGTGATATGAGGGTATAGCTCAGTTGGTTAGAGTACTTGCTTGACATGCAAGGGGTCG
>JAZSOJ010000205.1:0-8587 GCA_045536855.1 Clostridia bacterium
GCACTCGAAAGAGCATAACAAGGGGTTGATTGAATGATAACCGAAAAGGAAGTTGCACAGGCGATTGAACAATGTATGCAAGAGCCTGTCACGGGCAACAAGAGAGCCGTTCTTGCTGACTTGATAATCATACAAGACTATCTTTTCGGTGAGCCTAAACGGGCGCAGGAAGTCCCACAGTCAATGCCAATGCAATCCTATTCCGCACCGCCTATGGAACAGGTCGAAATATATGTTGAGACGAATGGCGACAGCGAATTTCTAAAGGCGGTAAACGATAAAAAAGCAGACAGGGCGTGGCGACTAATGAATGAATTGGTCGAAGCTGTGCGGATATTGCACCCCAATATGTATACATCGTTCATCGACAAAGTTTTAGACCTATAACAAAAAAGAGGGCAGCACCCGTTAAAAGGTGCTGTCCTTTTTATTTGCAAATTTCAATTCGTTCTTTGGCAATTTGGAAATATCCTTCGTCTAATTCTATTCCTATGAAATTTCTTCCAGTATTTACACACGCAATTCCCGTTGTGCCACTCCCCATAAAGCAATCGAGAATAGTATCTCCACTATTGCTCCAAGAAGTGATGTGGTCTTTGGCTAATTGTTCAGGGAATACGGCAGGATGCTTTCTGTTTTTATTGCTCTTTTCGGGGCAAATCTTCCAAACATTGTGCCGTTGTCCAAGTGCCTGTATTTCGTTTCCGATGCAAGACTGTTTTTTGGTGCTTCCGTCTTTCTGCCTTATTGTTCCGCGTATCTTTCTACCAGCTGATACATTTGGTTTATCCTTTATTGGGTTAAATGTCTTTGGCTTTCCTTTTGAAAAAACAAACATATACTCAAACACGGGAGCATAACGAACAGCCAAAGAACCTGTGGCAGTAAATGTCGGCTTTTCCCATATCATCGTATCGTGCAGATTAAAACCGCAATCCATAAAATGCAAGGCTTGACGGAAAGATGTTCCTGTTTCGCTCCCCCTAATTGTTGCGTCCGAAACAATCCAAACAACAACACCTCCATCAGCTGTTACACGGAATAATTCTGTTGCAATCTGTTTGAATTTTTCAAAACACCATTGGTCTATGTTTCCTTTGTATGTACGCAAATCATCATAGGGCGGTGATGTTACCGTCAAATCAATGGAATTGTCGGGAATTGTTTTCATAACATCCAAACAATCCCCGCATCTTAAATCAATCATATATTTGCCTCCTTAAAATATTCGCCCAATCCTGGACACCCCTATTGTACCACGCCAATTACAAAAAGTAAAGAGAAATGTTTATAACTTTTTTAGAATTTTTGTAAAATAGTTGTTGACAAAGGGGCAAGGCGGTGGTATAATGATTACAGAAATTAAGGGTTGCGACCTACCGCTGGAGGCAAAATATGAGCATTGAGAGAAAGAACGAAATCGAAAAGTTTGCAAAGGAAGTTGGCTTGTCTTTTGTGGATGCCAAGAGAATGTTGGAAGAAATCGAAGCTGACTACGATGCCAACGAAGTTATGGCAGAGATGTGGTATTGATGAAAGCGAAATTCACCGATGACCAGTTAAAACCTGGCACGATATTTCAAGGGAATGTAAACGGGGCGATCTGTGAGATTGTAAAAATAGAAAACCCCGTTACTTCCTATCGTGTTGATTGGAAAGGCGACCTAATTCCAACAAATAGAAAAACGGTTGTAGTTGCAACCATAAGAGATTGCAAAACTGGTCATACATTTCAATACGGTTTAGAAGCACTTAAAAGGTGCGATATAACCATAAAATGATTGGAGGCAAACAATTATGATGTATCGTTGCGAAAATTGCGGACACCTTTTTGAAGAAGGCGAACAGGCTGTTTGGGAAGACAGACACGGACTTGATACACCGCCTTATGAAAAGTGGGACGGTTGCCCGGTGTGCAAGGGCGGTTATGAAGAAGTCCACCAATGCCAAGAGTGCGACGAATGGCACACAGAGGATGAACTCTACGACGGCTGGTGCGAAAAGTGTCTGCGTGAAACCATCAACTATGACACATTCTTTGAGTATTGCGAGGCGAACAAAGACGAACAGTATTTGGATATTTTCGTAACGCAGGATTTCCTTGGTATTGATATGCCCAAACACTCAAGCTGGGAGTTCCATCAAGTTATGACCCGTATTTACAAGGAATCCGTCGAAGCCATTACCCGTTGGGAAAAGATGTTTGGAGAACCACACCCTAACGCATTTCTTGACAAGTGCATCTGCTTCATTATTGACGATGACGGCTCTATTGGCAGAGAAAACTATGCCGATTGGCTGAATAAGAGGGAGGGAATAAAATGAAGGCAACAAATGAAAAAACAGACCGCTTTTTGAAAGAACTTACTGAATTAACCAAAAAACACCAAATTGAAATTTGTGGTGATTATGATGGTGTGTTGTTAAATGATATGGTAGACGATAAAAGTTTTTGCATAGAGTTATATTTTGACCGCAATAAACAAGAATATGTTTGCCATTAAGGAGGTGAAATAATGGCAGGAAGAAAGTACGAAAAGGATCGTAGCAAGGTACACAAGACAACTCTTGCGATTTCTGTGAGTAAGCAGGAAAAAGAACGCATCATTCAGGAAGCCGAGGCAATGGGAATGTCTATGAGTGGCTATATCCGTTACCGGCTGTTTATCAAGGAGGCGAAGTAAATGGTAAAAGTTTATGGCGCAAGCGATGACCTTGTAGAAATCGAAAACACAAAATACAAGGAAGATGAAATTGGGTGCTATGATCACGATGTGCGTATCCGTTTTCTTGATGGCACAGTTATTCGTGTTGGCTATCCAAAGGACGGACTTGCTATTTGGTGGATTGAGATTGAAAAGCAAGGTGCGGCAGAACACAAGCTGACAATCTGCGATGATGAAGATGCACGGATTTACAGCGACATTTTCGAGATTGACAGTGAAATCAAATCTCATTCTGTTATCAAGCAGAAATATAGGAGGGATTAAATGTTTATCCCCGAATTTGTATGCGGCATCTTGGCAACCATCGGCGCAGAAATCCTCTTTCTGATTGGTTATGCCATTGTACGCAAGAAAAAGTAAAAATGATTTAGGAGGCAAAAAAGTGAGGCAAGTAGGAGCAATTTACAGTTCGGAAGATTATTCCGTCTTTCGGAAACTGAATGGAAATCGCTCTGTTTTAGAGCAAAGAAAAAACATGATTATGGCTTCCATTATGGAAAGAGGATGGATAAGAAACCCTGTTGTCGTTAACGAAAAAATGGAAATCATTGATGGCCAAGGAAGATTTGAGGCATTGAAGGAGTTGGGGCTTCCGATTGAATATGTTGTCGCAAAGGGTGCATCGATCTCTGATTGCATTGCTTTGAATATCAAACAGAAAAATTGGAGTGCAGAAGATTATATCAAGTGTTATGCAGATATGGGAAACAACGATTATGCGGTTCTCGATTCGTTGATGGGCAAATATTCTCATATCAAAAATTCTTCACTCCATGTCATCGCCGGAAAAGCCACCAAGGACGGAAGTTCGACAGAAATAAAAAACGGGTTGTTTAAGGTTTATGACCCGGATTCTCTCGAAGAACGGCTTGATTTCGTTAATAACTGTCTTTCCATTATTGGACAAGGAAATGGTGCGAACCGAACATGGGTTGGAGCATTAAAGTTTGTATATTTTTGTTCAAAAATTGATAACAAAGTATTCGCTGACAAACTGAATCGTCACAGAGTTTTCCTTTTCCCCTGCGCAACCGTAAGGCAGGCCCTCGACATATTCGAGAAGATTTATAATTACAATGCAAAAAAGGGCAAGGTTTATTTCATACCCGAATATGAAGAGTGGCTTGCAAGCCATTAAACGAAGCGAAACAAGGAGGCAAAAAGTATGAGCGATTTTTTGAAGCGTGTCGGTATGGCACAAGCCGAACTGAAAGCACCGAAAAATCAGTATAACAGTTTCGGCAAGTACAATTACCGATCCTGTGAGGACATTTTGGAGGCGGCAAAGCCTATCAACAAAAAGCACGGACTTGTGCTGTTGCTGACAGATAAGCCGGTCTGCATCGGTCAGCGGTATTACATCGAAGCTACCGCCCGTCTGTATGACATTGAAAGCGAACAGTTTATTGAGGCTACCGCTTCCGCAAGAGAAGCCGATACCAAAAAGGGTATGGACGACAGCCAGGTTACCGGTACCGCTTCCAGTTATGCCCGTAAGTATGCGTTGAATGGTTTGTACAACATCGACGACACAAAGGACGCAGACACCGACGCATACAAGAAGCAGACCACCACCAGTACCACGGCTGCGCCCGAATACAAGTGCGGTGATTGTGGCAAGCCGTTTGAGGCTTTCCGTGACCCTACAAGCGGAAAAACTTTTACGCCTGCAGAAGTATTCCAGATGGCAAAAAAGCGGAATGCAGACGGCGTGGCTCGGTGCGCTGATTGCCGAAAGAAGAAAGGCGGTGCGTAATGGCTAATTTTGATAGCGGCGTGGCTGATTATGTCCGTGCCTATGCCGTTGTCCGTGTAGGCTTTCCCATTGACTACAAAGGCAACGCAGATGTGAACTGCTACCAATGCCCATTCTTCCGGCGCAGTTATTCCACTTGCGGCTTGAATGGCTCGGTATGCCAGTACCCACAGAAATATGTGGGCGATAATTGCCCACTTGATATTGAAGAACCCGAAGCAAAAATTTCTAATTTGGAGGATGAAATTTAATGAACATTATCGCAATTAAGGGACGGCTTGTTCGTGATCCCGAAGTCAGAAAGACACCTAATGACATTTCCGTTTGTACTATTACCGTTGCCGTTGACCGTGCATATTCCAACGGCGGCGAAAAGCAGACCGACTTTTTCGATTGCGTCTTTTGGCGGCAGGGCGCAGAGTTCGTCAGCAAGTATTTCAGTAAGGACAAGGAAATCATTGTCCAGGGCGAAATGCAGAGCCGTAAGTGGCAGGACAAGGACGGCAACAATCGCATTTCTTGGGAAATTCAGAACGCACACGCAGAGTTCTGCGGTGGCAAGAGCGACAATACCGCACCTGCTGAGCCTACAAATGATTTTGCCGTGCTTGATGCGGACGATAGTTCTCTTCCTTTTTAGAATGCAAATCTTGACTTATGTGTGAATATGTGATAGAATAAAAGAAAAAAGGAGTGTTTTTATGGCATATTCACACGGTCTAAAATGGAGCGAAGAAAAGATTGTGGAGGCATTGCGGTTTATGATCGACAAGTGCGGTATGGACACAATGCCAACACATTCTGAAATCAAAGAATTTTTTGGAGATAACGCATTGGTTTGTGCTATGTCAAAGAGAAACGGCACAAAATACTATGCGAAATTGTTAGGAATGGAAATAAAAGAATGTGAGTCGAAGTTTGGCGACCAGTTGGAAGATTATTGTGTTTTGCAAATTCAAGAAAAGTTGGGACTTGATGGCGAAAAAACAAAACCGAGATACCCCTACGATATTCTTGTAAACAGAAATGTGAAGGTGGATGTAAAGGCAAGCCGTCTTTTCAACAATTATGGAAACGCAAAATATTACACTTTCAATTTGGAAAAGAAAGAGCAAACTTGTGATATTTTTGTTTTTTATTGTATCAATCAAAGTAACGAAATCGAAAAAACATTGGTAATTCCGTCAACCGTTCTTTCCGGTAAAAATCAGCTCGCCGTTGGCAAGTCCAGTATGTATGATAAGTACATAGATCAATGGCGGTTTATTTCTGATTACAACAAATTTATGACGGAGTTACAATAAACACACACCGCCCTGCTCCATTGTGGGGTGGGGCGGTTAAGTTATGAAATAGGAGGCAAAGATGGAAAGCATCAAAGAGTTTGGCTCAAGGTTTAATTTCCCAGAAAATATGCGTATTGAGTATGGCAATGTGGAAGGTTGTATATATAATGAAATTGCTGTAAAAATGGCTGAAAATTATGACAACTTCGTTGTAACCCAAATTGCCATGGAAGCGAGAGCCGAGGGCATTTCTGATTTGACGGTTCTAAACAAAACAGCCATTATAAATGCTTTGAAAAAGCAAATCCCAGAACAGGTTGTTATGAACGAAGGTGTGTGCCTTTGCCCTGCTTGCCATTATGATATGATGGGATTGTGGGACTATCCCGATGTGCAAGACCCCAATTATTGCCCTATTTGTGGTCAGAAATTGAAGTGGAGAACAAATGATGGGCGGTAACAAAATGAACTACCGGCAAATATACGCCCGAAAAGCGGAATGTGAGAAGCGGATAAAAGAGGTGTGTCCCGACATCACAAACAGACCCGGCATTTACATCTTTTACCGAACAGACACAGACAGCGGATTGCGCTTTTGCTACATCGGTCAAGCCAAACGATTGAGAGAGCGATGCGCCCAGCATTTGCGGGAATATGACCATATCGCATTGAGCCTTAAAAAGAGGGGATTTTTTGATCCCCTCAACCCCGAAGCAAATCCCGGCGGATGGAAATTGTCTGTTTGGGAGTGTAGCGGTTTGGATGCTTTGGACAATGCCGAAATCGAAGCCATAAGAGAATATGCAAATAACGGCTATCAGCTATTTAACCGCACCGCTGGCGGTCAAGGCGATGGCAAGGTTGTTTTTGACAACAAGCGGCAATCAAAGACCTACCGTGAGGGATTGGCTCAAGGTTACACAAACGCTCGCCGTGAGGTAGCCCATTGGTTTTCCCTGCATCTCAATGTGTCAATTAAAAAGCCGACAAAGAATGCGGAGAAGGCTTTGGAAAAGTTTCAAGAGTTTATTGATTTGGAGGCAGAATAAAATGCGTGAGATTTTGTTTCGTGGTAAGCGGTGCGACAATGGCGAATGGGTGCAAGGTTGCTTGGTGAAGTTTGGGAAAGAAAGTTTTACCGATGATGACAGATACGGAATTATGGATAAAACGGTTCTTGTCGCAAAAACACACAAAAATCATTGTGGAAGTCTTGTTTTTGGTTATTGCGATTATGTTTATCACAATATACGAATAGCGGAGATCATCCCGAAAAGCGTTGGTCAGCTTACCGGATTGACTGATAAGAACGGCAAGAAGATTTTTGAGGGCGATATTTTGGATTGCAAAAGCGGTCTATATGATCGTTGCAAGGTAATTTACAATGAATTTTGTTCCGCTTTTCAGTTGGAGTGTGCAGATGGGTTTTCCGATTTCTTTTTATGTTCTATAAACCACAAGGAAATGGAAATCATTGGCAACATACACGACAATCCAGAATTATTAGAAAACCCCTAATCCCCTCTTGATTTTTGGGAGGGGATGTGGTACAATATTACAAAAGGTGTTGCCGAGAGTAGCGGCTTGACAACGCTGTTATATCGGTGACACCAAAAGCAACCTCCGTGTATTAAGAGCCGCTACCTCTTGATATGCGGAGGTTTTGTTATACAAATTTACGGAGGTTTTTATATGAATGTTTTAGTTGCCTGCGAGGAAAGCCAAAGAGTTTGCACCGCTTTCCGTGAAAAAGGACACAACGCCTTTTCGTGCGATATTCTGCCGTGCAGCGGTGGGCATCCAGAATGGCACATTCAAACAGATGTGTTGTCAATCTTGAACCCTACAACACACTATGAGCAAGGCTATAACGAATATTGGGACGGCATTTGTTTTTACACGGAAAACGCATTTCATAGAATTAAGGGGAAATGGGATTTGATTATCGCCCATCCGCCTTGCACATATCTTTCCAATGCTGGTGCAAGATGGCTGTATGCAGGTGGCAAACTAAATACGGAAAGATACAGAAAGGGTCTTGAAGGTAAAGAATTTTTTATGGCTATGCTGAACGCAGATTGTCCCAGAATTGCCGTCGAAAACCCTATCCCGTCCAGCATTTACGGATTACCCGAATACAGCCAAATCATACAGCCGTATTATTTTGGTGAGCCGTGGAGCAAAAAAACTTGTCTTTGGCTGAAAGGTTTGGACATATTGCAGCCAACGGATATTGTAATGGATCATAAGCCGTATTGTTCTTCTGGAAGTTACAGCGGAACGCACGACCCTAAATATAAAGGTGCAAGCCGTAAAGGCGGTAGTGCCAAAAGCCGTAGTAAAACATTTTGGGGCATTGCACGGGCAATGGCAGAACAATGGGGGTAACAAGATGGAAAACAGAAGACTGGTTGTAAAGATGAGGTGGATAAATGAATAGACAAGTAGAAAAAATATACAACTTTGTCCAACAAAACGAAGATTTGTATTATTCAAAATTAACTTGTGGCGAAAAGTTCACGGAAGACATTATGAACACGGCAAAAGCAACGAGTTTTCAAATGGTTAGATATTTTATTGAGCGTATTCTTGAAGAAACTGCGACTAACGATTCACCCACGGTGCATACCGTTGAAGTTATTCACGGGCGGTGGATTGATACAAAAGACGGAGAAACCAGATGCTCAAATTGTGAAACGCGAATACCAGAAATGTATTCAAATGCAGATACTGTTATTAAGAGTGAGTGCAGATTTTGCCACTATTGTGGTGCAAAAATGGACGGCTAATTATGGACTACGCAAGCGAAATAAAAAGCA
>JAZSOJ010000081.1:0-2311 GCA_045536855.1 Clostridia bacterium
AGCGTAACAACGCCGCCGCTTGTGATTGTTTCCATTAAATCCATAATTTCACCACCTAATCAGTATGTTCCGATATTAAAGCGGAATATTGCCATGCTTTTTCGCCGGAAGAGATTCACGCTTGCTGCGCAGCATCTCGAGAGCCGCAATGATACGAGGACGAGTAGAATCCGGCTCGATAATATCGTCAACAAAACCACGCTTTGCGGCTTCGTACGGATTTGCAAACTGCTGACGATATTCCTCGATTTTTTCTGCACGGACGCTGGTCGGGTCATCCGCATTTTTGATATCGTTTCGGAAAATAATGTTTGCCGCACCGTCAGGACCCATCACCGCAATCTCGGCCGTCGGCCAAGCATAAACCATATCAGCACCCAAATGCTTGGAGCTCATTGCGATATATGCGCCGCCATATGCTTTTCTTAAAATAACATTAATCTTCGGAACAGTTGCTTCTGAGTATGCAAAGAGCAGTTTCGCACCGTGACGGATGATGCCGCTGTGTTCCTGAGAAACGCCCGGGAGATACCCCGGAACATCCGTTAAGGTGATAATCGGAATATTAAATGAGTCTAAGAAACGAACAAAACGAGCGGCCTTATCTGCGGAATTGACATCGAGACTTCCGGCAGAAACTTTCGGTTGATTTGCAACGATGCCAACCGTTTCGCCATTCATTCTGGCAAAACAGGTAATGATGTTTTGGGCAAAGTCCGGCAGTACTTCTAAGATTTCGCCGCCGTCAACCAACTCTTTGATCACTTCTTTCATATCGTAAGATTTGTTTGCACTATCCGGGATAATGCTTGTTAGTTTTTCGGACAGACGATTGATTTCATCCGTCGGAGCGACATACGGACATTCCTCTAAATTGTTTGATGGGAGATAGGAAAGAAGCTTTCTTACCTCGGCAATACACTCTTCATCCGTCTTGCAGGAAAAATGTGCTACGCCGCTTTTTTCGCTGTGAGCTTTCGCACCACCTAAATCATCAGCAGACACTTCTTCGCCGGTAACCGCCTGAATGACGGAAGGACCGGTAATAAACATCTGGCTGGTCTTTTCAACCATAAACACAAAGTCTGTAATGGCAGGGGAGTAGACCGCACCGCCTGCACAGGGTCCCATGATAACGGAAATCTGCGGGATGACGCCGGATGCTTTGGTGTTTCGGATAAAGATTTCACCAAAACCGGAGAGTGCATCAAGACCCTCCTGAATTCTTGCGCCGCCGGAATCATTCATTCCGATGATGGGGGCACCCATTTTCATAGCCATGTCCATAACTTTACAAATTTTCTTCGCATGCATTTCGCCTAAAGAGCCGCCGATCACGGTAAAATCCTGAGCGTATGCATACACCAGGCGACCATCTACGGCACCGTAACCGGTAACTACGCCTTCGCCGGGAGCGTCGGTCGCAGGCATATCAAAATTGGAACATCTGTGTGTTACAAACGCATCAATTTCAACAAAACTGCCTTCATCAAACAAAAGAGCGAGTCGCTCGCGAGCGGTCAGTTTGCCTGCATCGTGTTGCTTTTTTACCTTTTCTGCACCGCCGCCTGCGTTTACACTCGCTCGGCGAGCTTGTAAATCAGTAAGCTTGTTCATCGTGCTCATTCTGAAACCTCCTATGATAGCATGGTATCATTTGTACCAAGCTTAATTTACTGTGATAGTGAAAAGTAGCAAAAAAAACCAAATTTCACCAACTAATATTTTAGCAAAAATTTAACGAAATTACAATAGTAACTCCTAAAAATTTCGAAAGAATTTACCAACTATTTTTTTATTATTGAAACAAGTAAAAGAACCGCAAACGGAAGTCTTGTCCGTGGCGGTTCTAATCATGCCTATGCTATGAGCAATAATCTTCCATTAACTCTAAAAGGGCGGTTTTACCGATGAGAGTGATGCCATCTTTTAGTTTTTTTCGATCGGTTTTAGGCAGGTCCGAAAGTGAAACAGGGAGTTTTCGAACGAATTTTTTTGTGCCGTCGGGAAGAATGGAAAAGACCTGAACTTCTGAATCTTTACTTTGTATGAAATATTGTTCGTCCTCTGCAGAAGAAGAGGGGATTTCCGCCGGAATGACGGTGGCGGAGGAAACGTGACTGATTTCTTCTTCTGGCGTCTGCTGATTTTTTGCGGTAACCGGTGTTTGCGTGTGTTGCGCAGGTGCAATCAATTGTGTTTCCGACTTTGATATTTTTACACTTGCAAATCCGATGCCAAAACAAATAGCACAGACACAGCCTAAACTCAGAATGAGAACAAAACGCCCTTTTTTACGTCGCTTTGGTAT
>JAZSOJ010000074.1:0-17288 GCA_045536855.1 Clostridia bacterium
ACAAAAGATAGATTCGGCAGCGTAGGAGGTTACAAGGTATGGTCAAGGTAGCGATTTTGGGATTCGGTACCGTTGGTAGCGGAGTGTATGAAATTATTAAGACCAACGCCACTGGCTTAAAACGAAAATCCGGCAGCGATATTGAAGTCAAATATATTCTGGACATCAGAGATTTTGATGAGCATCCGGAAAAACAATTATTTACGAAAAATTTTGATAATATCTTAAATGATTCTGAGGTCAGAGTTGTGGTTGAAACGATGGGCGGATTGCATCCGGCTTATGAGTTCTCCAAAGCTGCGCTTTTGGCAGGAATGCATGTCGTAACCTCAAACAAGGAACTGGTTGCGACTTATGGCACAGAGCTTTTAAACATTGCCAAAGAGCAAGGCACAAACTATTTGTTTGAAGCGTCTGTTGGTGGCGGAATTCCGATTTTGCGCCCAATCAATCAGTGTCTGGCGGCGAATGACATAGAGAAAGTTTACGGCATCTTAAACGGTACGACGAACTATATTTTGACAAAGATGTTTAAGGAAGGTGCGGATTTTTCCGATGCGCTTTCCGAGGCGCAGGCACTCGGTTATGCAGAGCGCAACCCGGAGGCTGATGTCGAGGGTCACGATGCGAGAAGAAAAATCGCAATTTTAGCGTCTCTTGCTTCCGGTATCTTTGTCGATTACAATGACATTCCGACCGAGGGCATCACAAAAATTACAAAAAATGATGTTGCCTTTGCCGCAAAAATGGACAGCGTGATTAAGCTGGTCGGCTATGCGGAATTGAAAAACGGCACGGTATATGCACGTGTCGCACCGATGGTAATTCCCTGTGCTCATCAGATGTCCGATGTCAATGATGTATTTAATGCCGTTATGATTCACGGAAATTTTGTTGATGATCTGATGTTTTATGGCAGAGGCGCAGGAAAGCTTCCGACCGCAAGTGCCGTGGTTGCCGATGTGGTTGATGCCGTAAAGCATATTGAAAGACGCATTCGTCTGATGTGGAAAGTGCCGGAGGGAAATATTATGGTTGACCCGATGGCAGTACCGACACAGTATATGGTACGTACGACAAACAAGGCTTTAGCTAAAAGTTTTAGCGGCGCAAGCGTAATCGGTGAATTGGATGGCGAGGTTGCATTTGTGACTGCAGATATAACAGAAACAGAACTTTTAGCGAAACTGGGAGAAAACGACTCCTTTATTCGTCTTCTGCCGAAGGCATAAAGGGAAAAATACAGCGCCGAAAAAATGTTGGTATTTTCGGTGCAAATAGTGGGCGGTTTGCCCGGATTTCAGAAATGGAGGGATTACTTTGAGCTTAATTGTTCAAAAATTCGGCGGCTCGTCAGTAGCCAATGCCGAGCGAGTGTTTAATGTCGCTGACATTGTAACGAGTACCTATAAAGAAGGGAATAATGTCATCGTTGTTGTATCTGCACAGGGAGATACCACCGATGATTTGATTGACAAAGCAAAGGAAATTAATCCGAATGCGTCCAAGCGTGAGATGGATATGTTGCTTTCCTCCGGTGAGCAGATTTCCGTGGCTCTGCTTGCGATGGCGATTGAAAAACTCGGATATCCGGTTGTATCGCTGACCGGATGGCAGGCAGGAGTTTTAACCGATTCCAACTATTCGTCCAGTCGTATCCGCAAGGTGAATACAGAGCGCATTCAACTCGAACTGGATAAGAAAAATATCGTAATTGTAGCAGGTTTTCAGGGGATTAACCGCTATGATGACATTACAACCTTGGGCCGTGGTGGCTCGGACACCTCGGCGGTTGCGCTTGCGGCTGCATGCCATGCTGATTTGTGTGAGATTTACACCGATGTTGACGGCGTATTTACCACCGACCCCCGGATTGTTCCGGAGGCACAGAAATTAGATGAAATTTCGTTTGATGAAATGCTGGAGCTTGCAAGTCTGGGTGCAAATGTTCTGCACAATCGCTCGGTTGAAATGGCAAAAAAATATAACGTAAATCTCTGTGTTCGCTCAAGTTTGACACGGGCACCGGGAACAGCTGTAAAGGAGGCAGTTAAAGTGGAAGGAATGCTGGTTAGAGGAGTTACAAAAGATAATGATGTAGCGAGAATTTCGCTGTGTGGAGTTGAGGATACCCCGGGGAAAGCATTCCGTGTGTTCCAGATGCTCGCTAAGAAAAATATCAATGTTGATTTGATTATTCAGTCTATCGGACGTGATAATAAAAAAGACATCAGCTTTACGGTTCAACAGACCCGTATTGATGAAACCTTAGAGCTCATCAAGGCAAATCAGGAAGTGATCGGCTATGATGATTTAAGCTATACTACTGAGGTTTCCAAGGTTTCGATCGTTGGCGCAGGTATGGTCACCAATGCAGGCGTTGCAGCTAAAATGTTTGAAGCATTATACGATGCACAGATCAATATCAATATGATCGCAACCTCTGAGATCAAGGTTTCTGTCCTGATTGATCAGGGCTATGAAGAAAAGGCAGTGAAAGCAATTCATAAGAAATTTGAATTAGGCTGATCTCAAAATAAAATGACAACCGATGCAACCTACAAAGCGGGATGCATCGGTTTTTTATTGCCCCGGAGAAATATGAATTTTTGATAACAAATATCAAAAAAAGATTGAAAAAAAGCGCTATTCATAGTATTATAATATAATAGGATAAATATAATTAGGTAAGGACTGCCCACAATCAGGTGGGCGATGGTCAAAAACGGCGTGTTATCTTGGGCAAAGGAGTGGCGATATGAAGAAAACCGTATGTGTCATTTTTGGAGGGAAATCCTCAGAGCACGAAGTTTCCTGCCGTTCGGCAGCGAATGTGCTCAGTTACATAGACAGAGAAAAATTTGACGTGGTGTCGGTGTTCATTACCAAAGAGGGCAGCTGGCAACTGTATCATGGAGACAGCAAGTCGCTTGCAGGAACCGGATGGGAAAAAGATTTGGGAAAAGCCTGTCTCTTATCTTGCGACCCGAAGCATCATGGTCTTTTGGTGTTCAACAAAAACGGGGATGTGTCGATGACGCATATTGATATGATTTTCCCTGTGTTGCACGGCAAAAACGGTGAGGACGGAACGATTCAGGGGCTCTTTGAGCTGTCGGGCATTCCGTATGTGGGATGCGGTGTTTTGGCATCGGCAGCATCCATGGATAAGGTAACGACGAAAAAACTGCTCAGGCTTGCAGGGATTCCGGTTTGTGATGGATTTGATATTTCCGCACTGGAAGCAAAGAATGTTTCGGCGGTCGATCAGAGAATCAAAGAAACGGTTGGCTATCCCGTGGTAATCAAGCCGTCGAATGCCGGCTCATCGGTGGGCATCACGCTTGTGAAAGAGGAAAAGGACCTTTCGGCAGCACTGATTTTAGCAACGGAAAATGACCGCAGAATTTTGGTCGAACGTGCAATGGACGTGAGAGAATTAGAGTGTGCGGTACTTGGAAGCTACGACAAAGTAGATGCTTCCTGTATCGGTGAAATTGTGAAAAAGACAGAAATGTATGACTATGAGACCAAGTATATTGCAGACACGACCGAGCTTGTGATTCCGGCAAATATCCCGGAAGAAGTAGCAGAAAGAATTTGCGAAATGGCGAAAAAAGCGTTTCGTGCAGTGGACGGTTTTGGTCTGTCTCGAGTCGATTTCTTTATGGATAAAAGCACGGGCGATTTGGTGCTTAATGAAATCAATACTCTGCCCGGTTTTACCAACATTAGTATGTACCCCATGTTGTGGAAGCAAAGCGGCATCATAAGTCAGGAACTGGTAACAAAGCTTATTGAACTTTCAGCAGAAAGAATGGGAGTGTAAAGATTGGACAAAAGGGCAATCGGTGTATTTGATTCAGGGCTTGGCGGTCTTACTGCGGTCAAGGAGCTTGCAAGGCTCCTGCCCTCGGAGGACATTGTATATTTCGGGGACACCGGAAGAGTACCGTATGGCACCAAATCAAATGAAACCATTATACGATACACCAAGGGAGACATTGGGTTTTTAAAGACTTTTGACTTAAAAGCGATTATTGTGGCCTGTGGAACGGCAAGTACCATTGCGCTGCCTGAGCTTGACGGTTTTTGTGAGGTTCCGATGTTTGGCGTTTCGGCACCTGCTGCACGTGCGGCTGCGAAAGCGACTAAAAATGGAAAAGTTGGAGTCATCGGCACGCCGGGAACGATTGCGTCCGGTGGGTATGAGAAGTTGCTTTTGGATCTTGACCCGAAGCTTCAGACGGTGAGTGCGGCCTGCCCTTTGTTTGTGCCTTTGGCAGAAGAGGGATGGCAGGACCATGAGATCGCCTATCTTGCGGCAAAGGAATATCTTGCGCCGATTTGTTCTGCCGGGGTGGATACACTTATTTTAGGCTGTACGCATTATCCGCTCCTTTCAGGCGTCATCCGTAAGGCGGTAGGTGATGAAGTAGCCTTGATTAATCCCGGTGCCGAGGCGGCAAAAGAACTTTTGGGTTGGCTGAAAACAGAGGAGCTTTTGGCGGACGAGAAAAAAGTTGGAGAGATTCGCTTTTTTGCCAGCGATTGTGTTGACAGCTTCGTAACCTTAGGTTCACGCTTTTTACAGCGGCCGTTGACAAGATGTGTAGAGAGAGTCGATATTGAAAAGTATACGCCGAGAGGATAAAAGAAAGGAAATTGTGATGGAAAATAATGCATGGATTGTGCTGACGGGCACGCAGGAAATTGACGGCGAAGAAAGCTCGTATGAACTGACAACCATGGGCAGTTATGTCAAAAAAGGGGATAAGTATTACATATCGTATGAGGGCAGTGAGATTACGGGTTATGAAAATACCCGTACGACGCTGAAGGTCAAAGAAGACTATGTTTCGATGATTCGCTTCGGAAAAGCGTCGGCACAAATGATTTTTGAAAAGGGAAGTAAGTATTCCGGTTTTTACAATACGCCGTATGGGGGACTTTCGGTCGATGTGACGACTAAGGACCTTGCAGTGGATATGTCAGAAAACGGCGGCGAGTTAAGACTCGATTATTATATTCAGTTTAACCACGATGCACCGGTGAGAAACGGTATGCATGTAAAAATTAAGAAAGTAGGGAACGAAAGTGACAGTATTTGAACTGACGAAAAAGGCATTAAGAGAGTGGATTGATGCGGCGCTTTATGCGGCAAAGGAAAAGGGCGAGCTGTCTTTTTCGGAGATTGCTGATTATGTGATAGAAGAGCCGAGAGAAAAAGAGTTCGGTGATTTTGCGACCAATGCGGCGATGCTGATGGCAAAGGAAGCAAGACTTGCACCACGAAAAATTGCTGAGGCGATTGTGGCAAACTTAAAAACGGAGGGAACGTTTATCCGTGAAGTCAGCGTTGCAGGTGCGGGCTTCATCAATTTTAAACTTGATGGTTCGCAACTGACCCGTGTACTCCAAATGATTGACGAGCAAAAAGAAAACTACGGACGCATTGATATGGGCAAAGGCGAAAAGGTAATGGTTGAATTTGTCAGCGCAAATCCGACCGGTCCAATGCATATGGGAAATGCCAGAGGCGGTGCGCTGGGCGATTGTTTGGCAAGTGTACTTGACTGGGCAGGCTATGATGTTACCCGTGAGTTTTATATTAACGATGCCGGTAACCAAATTGAAAAGTTTGCAAATTCTTTAGAGGCAAGATATTTGCAGGCGCTTTTGGGTGAGGATGCGGTTGAATTTCCGGAAGATGGTTATCACGGCGAGGATATTCGTGTACACGCAAAGAACTTTATCGAAAAATTTGGGGACAAGTATTTAGAAAGTTCCTCCGAGGAAAGAAAAAATGCGTTGGTTGAATATGCCTTAAAAATCAATATTGATGCATTAAAGACAGACCTCGAAAAATATCGCATTTTCTATGATGTGTGGTTCCACGAAAGCACGCTTCACGAAAATGGAGCGGCGCGCCGTGTGGTAGAAGAGCTTTCTGAGCGTGGCTACACCTATGAAAAAGAGGGTGCGATTTGGTTCCGTGCAACCGATTTCGGCGAGGAAAAGGATGAGGTTTTGGTTCGTGCCAACGGATTTTTGACCTATTTTGCGGTGGACGTTGCTTATCACAGGAATAAGTTTGTGGATAGAGGATTTAAGACAGGCATCAATATTTGGGGCGCTGACCACCACGGTCATGTGGCACGCTTAAAAGCTGCGATGTCGGCACTTGGGATAGAGGCAGACCGATTAGAAGTCATTTTGATGCAGCTGGTGCGTTTGGTGCAGGGCGGCGAGGTTGTCAGAATGTCCAAGCGTACGGGAAAATCCATTACGCTCAATGACTTATTGGATGAGACGAGTATTGATGCGGCACGCTTTTTCTTCAATATGCGTCAGGCGAACAGTCATTTTGATTTTGACTTGGACCTTGCTGTGGAGCAGTCCAATGAGAACCCTGTTTTTTATGTACAGTATGCGCACGCACGTATTTGTAGTATTCTGCGCCTGATGGAACAGGAAAACATCAAGGTGAAAGCGGCAAGTGAGGTTGATCTTTCCCTCCTTTCCGAGCCGCAGGAAGTAGATTTGATGAAGCTTTTGGCGCATTTCCCTGAGGAAATCCGTGCAGCAGCAGTTTCACGGGAGCCGAGCCGCATGACCCGCTATGTCATGGAGCTTGCAGCCGGATTCCACACCTTCTACGGTGCTTGCAGAGTGAAGACAGAGGACAAAGCACTGCAGGATGCACGTCTGGTTTTGGTCAGTGCGACCAAGACGGTGATTAAAAATGCCCTGACGCTTCTTTCGATTGAAGCTCCGGAGCAGATGTAATAAGAGGATTTGGGTTGCGTAGAATTTGTTTGGGAGGCAACGAGGAATGAAACGAATGAAAAAGGGACTGGCTGTTATATGCGCAGCATTGGTTTTTGTCATGAGCGTTTCCGCTCCTGCATTTGCAGAGAAGACGCGGCCAAAAGAGACGCTTGCGTCACTTTATATTAAAGAAATTGCAAATTTGGTGTCTGAACAATACCGCTTTGGCGCAGAGAAAGAAACAATGTATGAAGCGGTGATTGACTATATCATGCAAGAGCATCCGGAACTCCTGGAGGGTGCGATTTCGGCGGCACTTTCAGGACTTGATGATTATAGCGGATACTTAAACCGCAAAGAACTTGAAAATTTTGATAATATTGTGGACCCGAGCTATGTCGGTATTGGTGTAGAACTCGAGATTATGCCGGAATTCATTGAGATTGTCAGCGTCATGAGGAATGGACCTGCAGCAGAAGCGGGTGTCAAAGCGGGGGACCGTATTTTAGAAATTAACGGGGAGGATGCATCCGGCTTCAGCATTGCAACCGCACGGGAAAAGATTGTAGGCGTTGCAGGCAGAGAGATCCGTCTGACGTTGCTTCGTGAAAATGAGGTCTTTACCGTTACGATGCATACCAGAAAAGTTTCCACAGAATCCGTTTACTATACAATCGTTGATCGTATCGGATACATTCAGATTGCACGCTTTGGCACACAGACGCCTTATGAGGTGCAGGAGGCTTTCGACAAGATGAATTATGAGGGCATCAAAAACATCATTTTTGATGTCAGGGGTAACCCCGGCGGACAGCTTTCCAGTGTTTTAAATACGCTTTATAAAATCGTGCCGAGCCGTAAACTGCTGGCAGTAATCGATTACTATGAGGGACGAAACGATACGAAGTTTTACTCAAATGCAAAGTTTACGACAACGGACAATCAATATTTGGTCCTGATTGACGGTGACAGCGCCAGTGCGGCGGAATTGTTTGCCGGTGCGATCAGGGACAATAAGCTTGGTGTTTTGATGGGTGAGCGTTCTTTCGGCAAGGGAACTGTTCAGGAGTTTGCCGGACTTCGAAGTGTCGGAGGGTTTAAACTGGGAGACATCAAGCTGACCGTGGCGCAATACTTGTTGCCCGGCGGGGAGTGCATCAACAAGAAAGGAATTGTGCCGGACATTAGGGTAAAAAATGAGTATCGTCCGGTGTACAGAGAAGATTTTATGCCGATGGTTTTTGATGCAAAATACAGCGTTGGAGACGAGGGCGATGCCATTTTAGGAATTGAACAGAGAATGGATGCTTTGGGATACGATGTTGGTGAAATGGATGGCGTATTTGATGAGGCGCTTTTCCAAGCAGTACATCAGTTTCAAAAGGATGAGGGCCTTTTCCCTTATGGTGTGATGGATATTACGACACAAACTTTCCTGGAAACTACCGTTCAAGAAAAAGAAGTGTTGGTCGATTTACAATTAGAAGCAGCGTTTGACTATTTTACAGAAAAGGCGGGAAAATAAATGCAGAAGAAAAAATGGATTTCTTTGGCACTTGCATTTGCCATGATCATTTCATGCTCCTTTATAACCGTAAAATCCGATTCGGCATATGCGGCATCTGTTCAGGACAGAATCAATCAGGCAACGAAGGATAAGAAGGCGGCGCTTGATGAACTCAACAAGGATAAAAAGACGAAAAATGAGTATATTTCCCAAAAAGAAAAAATTGACCATGAGATTGATTTGATTGAGGCAGAACTTTCCGAAATGGATGCAATTATCGAGGATGCGGAAGAGAAAATTAGACAAAAAGAAGAAGAAATCGCCAGCTATGAAGCTAAGATTGCAGAAAATGACGAAAATTTTCGCAAGCGGTTTCGTGCAATGGATGAGTCGAGCGGGGCAAACTATTTAGATATTCTCTTAAACTCGACCAGCTTAAGTGACTTTTTCATAAGACTTGAGACGCTTCGTGAATTTACGGAATATGATCAGTCGGTGATTGATGAAATGATTACCTTAAAGCAGGGAATCGAGGCGAACAAAAATGAACTGGTTTTAAAGCGCGATGAGCAAAAGCAGGCGCGCGATTTGGTGGATGATAAGCGGGATTCTCTCAATGCGAAATTAAAAGAGCAAAATCAGCTAATCAATAAAATCAGCGTAGAAATTGAAAAAGACGAAAAGTTGTATCAGGAGGCGTCGCGCCTGGAAGAGCAGTTGAAGGAAAGCTTAAAATCCAGTCTTTCTTCCTCGAATTCCTCCAAAAACTCGACGACACCTTCGGGAAAGACATTAAAATATAGCGGCGGAAAGTTTGCTTTTCCGGCGCCGAGCATGACGAGGGTTTCCTCGCCGTATGGATACCGTACCCATCCGGTGACAGGTCAGAAATACAAATTCCATAAGGGAATGGACCTTGCTGCACCGCAGGGCACGAATATTGTTTCGGCAGAAGCCGGTGTGGTTCGTTCTGCCGGCTGGAATGGTGGATATGGATATTGCGTTGTCGTTGACCATGGAAGCGGCTATGCAACGCTTTACGGGCACGCCTCTAAGCTTTTGGTCTCAAAAGGACAAGAGGTTTCCAAAGGACAGGTCATTGCAAAAGTCGGTTCGACCGGCGTTTCTACGGGACCGCACTTACATTTTGAAGTTCTAATTAACGGAAACACAACCAACCCGGCACCGTACATTGGTTTGAGTTGATGGACATAGAACTCGGTTTTTTCAGGTGGTGAATTCATGTATCAGAAAAAGCATCTTTTACTGGTTGCAGTCGTTTCTATACTTTTGACGATTGCGCTTATTTTGCCAACGGCACCCTTGCTGACAAAAAACAGCGAAACAGCAGAAGGAAAGCTCTTGCGTGCGAGGGATCTGATTTTAGCAAATTATGTGGATGCGCTGACGCCTGAGCAACAGGCGAAAATGGATGATGCGGCAATTAGTGCTATGGTGGAAAGTTTAGGTGATCCATACAGCAGATATATGAATGAAGCATCGCTTTCTGCCTATGAAGAGGATAAGGCAGAAGAATATTTCGGGATTGGTATGGTCGTAAATTTCACGCCGGAAACGGAGGAAATGCTGGTAACCTCAGCGTATGACAATTCTCCGGCGCAGAAAGCGGGGATTATGCCCTGTGATCGCATTGTGGCAGTCGATGGCATTGAAATTTCAAATCAAACCTATAGCTCCGTAATGGCACATATTAAGGATCAAAGTGCATCGGAAGGAGAAGAGATCGTGCTCAGTATTGAGCGAGGCGAAGAAAAGAAACGCCTGGAGATTTCCGTCAAGCGTGCAAAAATTGCGGTGAGCACCGTTTCAAAGAAAATGCTGGACGATGGGATAGGTTTTATCCGTCTGTCGCAGTTTATACACAACACCGTAGAAGATTTTGAAAAAGCGCTTAGTGACCTAAAAGAAAAAGGAATGCGAGGTTTAATCATCGATTTGCGCAGTAATCCGGGTGGTTATGCCAGCGCAGTGCTTGAAATTGCAGATATGCTTCTTCCGGAGGGAACGATTGCATATTTGGAGGATAATCAAGGAAGGAAACAATATTTTAAGTCAGATGAAAATGCGCTGGGACTTCCAATGGTTATTTTAATCAATCAGGGGACAGCCAGTGCTGCAGAACTTTTAGCCGGTAGCATCAAGGCCTATGAACTCGGTACGCTGGTTGGGGAAAAAAGTTACGGAAAGGCGGTCGGACAGAGCGTATTTCCTTTGACAAGCCAAACGGCAATATATCTGACGCATGCCAGATACTATACGCCGAAGGGTGAATGTATCGATCAAAAAGGAATCGAACCGGATGTGCATATAAAACTCCCGGAGGAGCTTTACAGTCGGCTGACCGTTTTGGAGATTAGCGAAGATCCTCAACTTTCAAAGGCGTTAGAACTGATTCTTCAAAAAACAGGCGCATAATCGGAGGAATGTTATGGTTTCGGTGACTATCATAAGCATTTTATATGCAGTATTATTCTGTCTGGTTTATGCTTCTGGTGTAATGGTGCCGACTACGGAGAAGGAACTGAAAAAGCATACGGAGCCGAAAGCATATATACCCTATGTGATTGGATTGGCGCTCATATTTTTGACGGAGCTTATTTTGTCGGCATTTTTGCCCGGACATGTGCAGGATATGGGTTTGTTTCGTGCATGGGCATCGTTTGGAGAAACCCATGCCATGTCGGAATATTACACGACACAGCTTTATGTGGACTATCCTCCGTTTTACCTGATGATTTTATACGGGCTCGGAAAAATCGGCTCGCTCTTCGGCTTGTCTTCTGATTCCGTTGCTTATCTTGTACTGTTGAAGTCTGTGCCGATGTTATGCGATATTATTTTTGCGGCGCTTATTTTGGTACTTGCAAAGGAACGCATGGGCATTAAAAAAGCAGGAGTGCTTGCGCTTTTTTCCGCAGTGAATCCGGCATTGATATTAAATTCTGCTGCGTGGGGACAAGTAGACAGTGTTGTTCTTTTGATTACTTTGGGTATGATTTTTGCCCTTTACAATAAACAATACGGAATGTGCATGGGGTTGTTTGCACTTAATTTTTTGACGAAACCACAGACGATCATATTTGCACCGCTCATTGGTTTTACCGTACTTTCCGATTTGGTAGAGTGTTACAGAGTTGAGCGAACGGCGCTGAAACCGATGATTTTGCGTGCGACAGGTGGCGTCTTAGCAGCAGTGGTGGTGCTTTTGGTGGTTCCGCTTCCGGTGACGGGTTTTCGCTATGAACTTTTAGCGGAACGATATATCCATGCGATGGGTCTGTATCCGTATGCGACATTAAATAGCGCCAATTTATACGGCGCTTTGGGAATGAACTGGGCGCCGCTTTCACAGCGATTGATTTTCTGTAATGTCAATGTTTGGGGATTTTTCTTCATCATCGTGATGTCAATTATCATTGGCATAGTCAGTTTCCGCACAAAAGAGCGGAAGAAGATTATTTATCTGGCGGCCTTTACCGTGGCGACAATTTATATGTTCGCCCATGCAATGCATGAACGCTATTTATTCAGCTTTTTGCCCTTGTTACTTTTGTTATTTGTTCTTTATAGGGACAAAAAGATGATGCTTCTTTATGGTGCCTTTACGCTGACTTATTTTGTTAATGTCAGCAGGGTGTTGCTTTTGAATCAGCAGGGCGAGTTTATTTACGGAAATGATGCGGCTTTTGTCTTGCTTTCTTTGTTGCAACTGGCGCTGTATGCGTATTTTGTCTATCAAGGATATGGTTCGTTGTTTGCCGGAGAAAATCGGTCAAAGGAAGAACACAAAGAAAATCAGCAGGAGACAAAAGGAACGGCGAGTAGCCTGATGGTATCCGAAGAAGTGAAAACAGAGGGTATCGTAAAATGGGATATTCTCCTGATGGCAGGTCTCGTGTTGGTATATTCTATATTTGCGTTTTGGAGTCTCGGCTCTAACCGTGTGCCGGAACAGGGCTGGTATGCAGAAGAAACCGAATCGGTCATCTTTGATTTTGAGCAGGAGGCATCCATCCGTCAGATTTACAGCTATACCGGTTGGATTGACCGTCGGGATAGTGACGGCGAGGTGCAGCGTAATGTTTTGATTGATGTGTCTTCGGATGGGATAAACTGGGCACAGATTCCGGAGGCTCTTTTGCTGGATAGTGTTTGGCGGTATCAGGTGACAGATGTTGATATTTCCGCTCGTTATCTGAGGATTACACCGGATGAACCTGATTTTTATATCAATGAAATGGCATTTTACGGCGAAACGCAGGAGGAGCGTTTTGTGCCGAAGCGCATTATCAGCAGTCTTGATAACGCTACGGTGGAATTGCTTTGTGATGAGCAGGAACGTATGGTATATGAGTTTAGCTGGTATGATGAAACATATTTTGATGAGATTTATCATCCCCGTACTGCTTATGAGCATTTAGAGGGTTTGGAACCTTATGAAAATACACATCCGCCACTGGGGAAGCTGATTATTTCCGTGGGGATTACCATTTTTGGAATGAATCCTTTTGGATGGCGGTTTATGGGTACGCTTTGCGGCGTTTTGATGATCCCGCTTGCATATTTGCTTGGAAAGAGAATGTTTAAAAACCGATTTTTTGCATTTGCGGTTGCCTTTCTCTTTACCTTTGATTTTATGCATTTGTCGCAGACAAGACTTGCAACGATCGATTCCTACACAACATTTTTTGTGATGGGCACGTACTATTTTATGTATCGATATATGACCCGGAATTTTTATCGTGATGGGCTCAAAAAGACCTTAATGCCTTTGTTTTTGTCAGGCGTATTCTTTGGACTTGGCGTTGCTACAAAATGGCAGGGAGCTTATGCCGGTGTGGGACTTGCATTTCTGTTCTTTTATACGCTGGCGATGCGCTACAAGGAATATCGTGTGGCAAAAGAGTGCAGAAGAAAGGATATAGAAGCGGAAAGTATTGCGGGAAGCTTTGGTCGCTTCACGGGGGCTACCATTTTATATGCGGCTTTATTCTTTGTACTGATTCCGCTTGCGATTTATTTTCTGTCCTATCTTCCGGCGATGCTGGTGCCGGGACTTGGCATTCGGTATGCGTTTACCGTTCAGTCGTCAATGCTTTCCTATCACGGTGGTCTTGCAGAATCTCATCCATATGGTTCTGCGTGGTGGAGCTGGCCTTTATTGCAAACGCCTTTATATGCGTATGGACCGAATCGGCGCTTTGTGGCGGAGGGAACGTCGATGGCGATTTCCTCGTTTGGAAATCCGCTCATTTGGTGGATGACATTTCCTGCGATTGGTGCTGTGATTTTAAAAGTATTTAGACGCAAAGGAAACCTTGAGCTGGCATTTATTTTGACAGGATTTTTGTCCATGTATTTACCTTGGGTGTTGATTCCACGGGTGGCGTTTATTTACCATTTCTTCCCTTGTGTCATTTTTGTGGTACTTGCGATTGTGTATTTTATGAAGGAATGGTTAGAAAAAAGTCCGCAGGACAAGAAATTTGTTTTTATTTACTTGGGGCTTGTATTTTTATTATTTGTTGCATTTTATCCTACATTGACAGGCATGGCTGTGCCGACGGTATATGTAGATTGGTTTTTGAAGTGGTTACCCGGCTGGGGTATTTTAGGATGATAAAGTGGGAACTCTAATTGGCGGAGGAGTATTATGAGTGAGGAAAGAACAACGATAGAAGGAAGAAATCCTGTATTTGAGGCGCTGGTTTCCGAAACACCCATTGACAAGATTTTAGTCAGTGAAACAGCAAAAAGGGAAGCGCTCGGAAAGATTTTTCGTGTGGCAAAGGAGCGTAACATACCTGTGCAGACCGTAAAGCCGCAGAAACTTTCGGAGCTTTCTGAAACAGAGGCAAGTCAGGGCGTTATTGCGCTTTGTGCGGCGACTCAGTATGTTAGTGTAGAGGAGCTAATCCTGCGGGCAAAAGCAAAAGGGAGACCTCCGTTTTTAATCATTGCAGATGAGATTACGGACCCGCATAATTTAGGCGCAATCATTCGGACGGCAAATGCAGCAGGTGCAGATGGTGTCATTATTCCGAAAAACCGCTCTGCGGGCATTGGTCCCATTGCAGCGAAAACTTCTGCCGGTGCGATCAGCTATACGCCGGTGGCACGTGTGACGAATATCGGACAGACCATCGACCGCTTGAAAGAGCAGGGCATCTGGGTGATGGGTGCTGATATGAGTGGAGAATCGGATTTATTTCATTCGGACTTAACCGGACCGATTGTCGTTGTCGTTGGCTCCGAGGGCAAGGGGATCAGCCGCTTGGTCAAAGAAAAATGTGATTTTTTGGTGCGGATTCCGATGCTCGGAGAAATCAATTCATTAAATGCTTCGGTAGCGGCGGCGGTAATGATGTATGAAATTGTGCGCCAGAGAATGAATAAAAAATAAAAGTCCCAAAAAGGAGTTATCGGCATGTATTTAGGAGTTGATTTGGGTGGAATTAATATTGCGGTTGGCTTGGTTGATGATAAATACAACATCATAAAAAAAGACTCTGTGCCGACGGGCAGACACCGCTCATTTGAAGCCATTGTAAAAGATATTGCTGATTTGTGTAAAAAGGTTGTGGCTGAGGCAGGATATGAGATGTCGAATGTTCGGTGCATCGGAATTGGTGCGCCGGGAACGCCGGACATTAAAAACAAGTGTGTGTTGTATGCAAACAACTTAATCGCATTTCAGAATGTTAATATAGAAAAAGAATTACAAAAGTATTTTCCCGAGATGCCGGTGTATCTCGAAAATGACGCAAATGCAGCAGCCTATGGTGAAATTTTGGCCGGTGCGGCAAAGGGGCTTTCCTCTGCCGTCATTGTTACCTTAGGAACAGGTGTTGGCGGCGGCATTGTGATTGACAATCAAATCCAAGCCGGTTTCCGTCACACAGGAGCTGAAATCGGCCATATGGTGATTGAAAAAGATGGGGTGGAATGTACTTGTGGTAGGCGGGGATGCTTTGAGGCGTATGCTTCTGCGACGGCACTCATTCGTCAAACCCGAGAGGTAATTAAGGATTATCCGGATAGCGTCATTCATCAGATGATTGGAAATGATCCCTCTCAAATCAACGGAAAGACCGCATTTCTTGCTGCAAAACAAAAAGATGCGGCCGGACAGAAAATTGTGGAGCAGTATATTGCATATCTGGGAGAGGGAATTACCAATCTGGTCAATATTCTCTGGCCGGAAGCTATTGTTATTGGCGGTGGCGTGAGCAAAGAAGGGGAAAACCTTTTGGCGCCGCTGCGGGAATATGTGTATGAGCGTCAATATGGTCGTGATGCGGAGCGCACCAAGATTGTGGAAGCAAAGCTTGGAAATGATGCCGGTATCATCGGTGCGGCAATGCTTTTTCGGCAGGGTCAATAAATTAAGGTAAATATATGACAGCCGACCTTTTGGGGTGTGGCAGCATTTATTAAAAACAATATTAAAGAGGGCAATCCGTAGAGGATGCTAAGAAAGGCAGGATGTTTATGCAGATGACATTAAGGTGGTACGGCAGCAAATATGATACCGTTACCTTAAAACAAATCAGACAGATTCCGGGCGTGACCGGCGTAATTTCTACGCTTTATGGTACAGTTCCGGGGGAAGCGTGGGAAATGGAAGATATCCTTGCGCTGAAGAAAGAAATTGAAGATGCGGGTTTAAGCCTTGCGGGTATTGAAAGCGTGAATATTCACGATGCAATTAAAGTGGGCACACCTGACAGAGAACAGTATATTGACAACTATATCACGACGCTGGAGCGTTTGGGACAGGCAGATATTCATATGGTATGCTATAACTTTATGCCTGTATTTGACTGGACCAGAACAGAACTGGCAAGAAAGCGTACCGATGGGTCTACTGTTTTGGCATATACGCAGGAGGCGGTGGATGCACTTGATCCGGCAAAAATGTTTGATTCAATTGCCGGCGATATGAACGGCACAGTTATGCCGGGCTGGGAGCCTGAGCGTATGGCTCGTGTCAAAGAGCTGTTTGAGATGTATAAGGATGTGGATGATGATAAGCTTTTTGAAAATTTGAAATATTTCTTAGAGCGTATCATGCCCACTTGTGATAAGTACGACATCAATATGGCGATTCATCCGGACGATCCGGCGTGGAGTGTATTCGGTCTGCCCCGTATTATTATTAACAAAGAAAATATTCATCGCATGATGAAGATGGTAGACAATCCCCACAACGGTGTTACGTTCTGTTCCGGCTCTTATGGAACCAATCTTAAAAATGACCTGCCGGATATGATCCGTTCCTTAAAAGGAAGAATCCACTTTGCACATGTGCGTAACTTGAACTTCATCACACCAACAAACTTTGAAGAATCCGCACATCTTTCTTCTGATGGTACATTCGATATGCATGCAATCATGAGAGCATTATATGATATCGGATTTGACGGACCAATCCGTCCTGACCACGGACGTATGATTTGGGACGAAGTAGCAATGCCTGGTTACGGTTTATATGACAGAGCACTTGGTGCATGCTACTTACAGGGTCACTGGGAAGCAATTGAAAAGGAGGCAGCAGCAAAATGAGATTAAACGAGCAAGGACTTAGCAATAAAGCTCAGTGGGAAGAAAAAGGTTATAACCTTCCGAAATTTGACCGTGCGGCAGTAACTGCTGCTACAAAAGAAAATCCGTTTTGGATTCACTTTGGACCGGGAAATATTTTTCGCGCATTTCAGGCCAATGTAGTACAGAGACTTCTGAATGACGGAATCCTTGACCGTGGAATTGTGGTTGCAGAAGGTTACGATTATGAGATTGTGGAAAAGATGAATCATCCACATGATGATTACAATCTGCTTGTTACTTTGAAGGCAGACGGCAATGTGGAAAAGACAGTGATCGGAAGCGTGGTGGAATCCCTTACGGTGAATTCCGAGAACGCTGCAGACTGGAACCGTTTAAAAGAGATTTTTGCAAAGGATTCTCTTCAGATGGTATCTTTTACCAT
>JAZSOJ010000112.1:0-4988 GCA_045536855.1 Clostridia bacterium
GGATATTCTTCCAGGGCTCTGTTGCGTCTTTGTTCGTCAATATCAACTACCGCAACAACGTTAAAAAATGTGTTTTCCGCTGTTTTTAAATATCTTCCGTGGATGTCTCTGCCGCTTCGGCCCTGACCGATGATGGCAACATTTAATTTATTCATATTGAAAACCTCCTTAGTTTATTTTTTTCATCATAAACCATATTTTTTTGAAAGTATATAAGAAAAAATGTGTTTTTATATTGCAAAAAGTGTACAAAATGGATATAATGATAATAGCGAAACGGAGGGGTGCTATTTTGGTTCAAGGAATTTCCAGTTACAGCGACGATTATATTACGTACAATCACTGTTGGGACAAATCTCCCGACGACCGTAATTTCCATTTTCATACGCACGATATATGCGAAATTGTTTTTTTGAAAAGCGGGGATGTTTCTGCCGTCATCGGAACAGAAACATACAAATTGAAAAAGGATAGTTTGGTCATTTTTCGTGCCAATGTTTTGCACCGGATCAAAATCAACAGTCCGGTCCCTTACGAAAGATATAACTTTCTTTTTGATGAAAAAGTTCTTGCCAATGGCGTTTTTAACAGGCTTCCTCAAGATTTAGACTTGATTAATTGCAGCGGCAATACTCAAATAACAGAATTATTTGAAAAAATAGATTACTATTGCAGTAAATTTGACGCAGAAGATTTAAAAATTCTTGTGACAAATATTGTGGAGGACCTCTTATTTAGTCTTTACACGGAACCGTGGGATGATTTTAACAACAATCAAATCTCCATTCATCCAATCATAAGCAGCGCCGTCGAATTCATCAATAGCCACTATACAGAACCGATTACCGTCGACGATGTCTGTAAGGCCGCCTGCGTTACAAAAAGCCATTTACATCATCTGTTTATGAATAATATGAACATCAGCCCCAAAAAGTATATCAACATGAAACGCCTTTCAAAAGCTCAGAAACTGATTAGCCGCAGCGAAAAACCAACGACGGTGTATACCGACTGCGGTTTTACCGATTATGGCACTTTTTTCAGAAACTATACAAAGCATTTCGGGTATTCTCCATCACAAAAGGACGAAATTGCCTCTGAACGAAAAATCGAATCATAAAGTATATATTTAAGCTCTGAATATTTCTTATTTTTTGATGTTTTCATTGCCGATCAGCTTGAAAAACAATCGCATGGTGTCACTTACATACTTTAATATTTTTTGCAAAGTTAAAAGATATTTTTTGCTATTTATGTTTCAAAAAATATCTTTTATGATTGTTTTATATTTTATCTTAAAGGAGTGTTTAATATGAAGAAGGATGCATTAGATGTAAAAATCTTTGAGACACGAGATGAGATGGGCGCAGCAGCTGCTGATGATATCGCAGCGGCGATCAAAGAACTGTTAGCAGAAAAAGATGAAATCAATGTGGTCTTTGCTGCCGCACCGTCACAAAACGATATGCTGTTTCATCTTTGCCAAAAAACAGATATTGAATGGAATCGAATCAACGCTTTCCATATGGATGAATATATTGGTCTTGCGCCCGACGCACCTCAGTGCTTCAGCAACTTTCTAAAAAGAGGAATCTTTGACCTTAAGCCTTTTAAGTCTGTTAATTTGATTAACGCCGGAGCGACCGACGCTCAAGAAGAAGCCGACAGATACGCAAAACTGCTTACGGAAAATCCGATTGATATTGTTTGTATGGGAATTGGAGAAAATGGTCACATTGCATTTAATGACCCGCACGTTGCAGATTTTAACGACGAGAAAGTTGTTAAAATTGTTGAACTGGACAACATTTGTCGGATGCAACAAGTCAACGACGGCTGTTTTAAGCAGCTGGATGACGTTCCAAAATACGCTCTGACTCTTACGATTCCGACCCTGGTATCATGCAAATACAACTTCTGCGTAGTTCCTGCAGCAACCAAGGCTGAGGCCGTCAAAAATACCGTCCTGGGTGAAATTTCGGAAAAATGTCCTGCGACGATTTTGCGTCAAAAGGAAAACGCCATCTTATACTGCGATAAAGACAGCAGCAAGTACATTCGCTAAGCAGCTCAAAAAAGTTTCAGCACAAATTATTATAACAGCAAAAAAGGAAGCCTGTGCAATATGCACAGGCTTCCTTTTTTATTTGGTCATTACTTAAGTTCCGTTTGTTTTTCTTTCTTCAGATGGTCCTTCGTCAGAGAAACCACCACTTTATAAAGACCGATTACACCAATCATATTCGGGATAATCATCAGTCCGTTCATTGTCTCCGAAATACTCCATATTAAATCGAGATTGCCGACAGCTCCTATAAAGACCACCGCTACATATATGCATCGATAAACAAGAACTGCCCGTTTCGATTTCTTCATCAGATACTGCACGCATACTTCTCCATAATATGCCCAACCCAATATCGTGGAAAGTGCAAAAAAGATAGTAGCAAGTGTAACACCGATGCCGCCAACTCCGGGGATGACAGAATCAAATGCCGCAATACTGAGTGCCGAACCCTGAAACTCTCCCGTAGTCCAAAGGCCCGAAGAGAGAACGATAAGTCCGGAAAGAGAGCAAATGATGATGGTTGTGAAGAACACCTCAAACATTCCCCAAAGGCCCTGTTTGACCGGATCTTTTGTGCTGGATGCCGCATGGGCAATCGGCGCACTTCCAAGTCCCGCTTCATTAGAGAAAACACCTCGGGAAAATCCGTAATGCATCGCCGTCATGATTCCATAACCGGCAATACCGCCACCGGCTGCTCGGAAATTAAACGCTTCTCTGAAAATAAGCTCGAACGCTGCGGGTATTTTATCTAAATTCAAAACCAAAGCTATTACTGCGCACAAAACATAAAACACTGCCATAAACGGAACCAATTTCTCATTCACCGAAGCAATTCGGCGCATACCGCCTAAAATGACTCCGCCCGCAATAAGCGTCAGGACAACACCTGTGATCCACGGCTCTACATTGAATGTGCTATCTAAAGCAATCGCTATGGAATTAGACTGCGTAGCATTTCCCGTTCCCAGGCAAGCAATCATCGCAAAGATTGCAAAAAGAGCAGCAAGCCACTTGAGGTTCAGTCCGTTTCTTATATAATACATCGGACCGCCGACCCATTCGCCCTTGGCGTTCTTTTCACGGAATCGCAAGGAAAGGACAATTTCTGCATACTTGGTAACCATTCCTAAAAGAGCGCTAATCCACATCCAGAAAATTGCACCCGGACCTCCGGATACTATGGCAGTCGCAATTCCGGCGATACTACCTGTTCCGATCGTTCCCGCCATCGCTGTCGCAACAGCCTGAAACGGACTGACTCCGGAAGAATCCTTCTCGTGCTGATTTTTTGAAAAAACACCAAAAATGGTATTTTTCATCATATACCCAAATTTTCTGAACTGGAGGAATTTTGTCTTATAAGACAAGAATATTCCCATCAAGATCAAAAGCGCCAACATAAAAGGGCCCCATACGATACTGTTAATTCCATCGTTTATGATTGCTATTAACTCCATTTTCTTCTCCTAACGTTATTCTTTATTTTCAGGAAGCAGACAAACATCACATTTGTTTGTAGACAGAACAACAGATGTGCGTGTCAAGGAAACTCCGCTGATACTTTTGATGTAATTTAATATTTCCTCTAATGTTTTCCCCGTTTTTGTAACAACCTTCAATATAAAATCAAAATCCCCTGCGATGTAATAACATTCGGCAACAGAGGCATTTTCCTTGATCTTCTCTACAAAATTTTCGTAATGCTTAGGATGTTCTAAGCTGACGTAGATAAATGCAAAAAGCTCTCTGCCCAAAGCGCTCTGATTGATGATCGTCGTATATTGCTGGATCAGTCCCGAACTTTCAAGTTTTTTAATTCTTTCAATCACAGCGGAGGTTGATAAATTGATCTTCACACCGATATTCGTCGCATTTTCACGTGAGTTTTCCTTGAGACAAGACAAAATTTTGTAATCTATAGCATCCATTTTCGTCCCTCCATATATAAATTATACGAAAAAACCCTAAAAAAGTAAATATTTTCACAAAATTACAATATTTTTTTTCGCAAAAAAATATCGCAGGAAAATTTTTTGTTCTTTTTTCCTTTTTTTGCAAATATTTTTCGGCAAAAAAACTCAGGACAAAATTTCACCATTCTGCAGAAAAAAGCATAATATATAGAAAAACTTTGTAGGTGATTAACATGTTTAAGCATTCGATTCTAAGCATCAGAAAAAGACCTTATGCCTTTGCTAAAATTGCAGGGAACAATGACTACCCCCAAATCAATGGTATGGTTTATTTTTATGCCGTGCCGTCAGGCATACTGATTTCCATTCAGCTCGAAGGATTACCTGTATCCGACGACCCTTGTAAACAGCCCATATTTGCCGCCCACATCCACGGCGGAGACAGTTGTACGGGCAATCTTGCCGACCCATTCGCAGATGCAATGACGCATTACAATCCCGATGACTGCCCACACCCCTATCATGCAGGTGACTTGCCCCCTGTCTTTGGTGCAAACGGGCTTGGGTTTTCTATGTTTTTGACAAGCCGTTTTTCCCCCGAAGATATCATTGGAAAAACTTTAATACTCCATGGTTCTCCCGACGATTTCACAACGCAACCATCCGGTAATTCCGGCACCAAAATAGCCTGCGGTGTGATTTCAGCGGTATAGTAAGCTCGCAATCTGATACTCTTTCTCCATAGCCATCCAAAAACAAAAACAGAAAAAAAGGACAGTTTCTAATAAAATGAAACTGCCCTTTTTGTTATACTTTGAATTAATAAATACCTTCGCCCATCATTGCTTCTGCAACTTTGATAAAGCCTGCGATATTCGCACCAGAAACAAGATCATAACCCAAGCCGTATTCTTCTGCAGCTTTCATTGAAATGTCATGAATATTGATCATGATGTTCTTCAATTTTTCATCAACTTCTTCTCTGGTCCAGCTGTATCTCATGG
>JAZSOJ010000089.1:0-4729 GCA_045536855.1 Clostridia bacterium
ATACATTTCTGTCCATTCGCTGTTTTCACCCGCTGCCGCAGCTTTTAAGTTATCCTCTGTCTTTCCGATACCGGCGAGAAGCTTGAACCAGATTTTAGCATGTTCTTTCTCATTATCTGCCGTCAATGTAAAAATCTGTCCAATCTCCTCATAGCCCTCTTTTTTCGCCACCGACGAAAAATAAGTATACTTATTTCTTGCCTGCGATTCTCCGGCAAATGCCGTCATTAAATTTTGCGCTGTTTTAGTCCCTTCTAAATTCATACCTATGCCTCCTGACAAAATATTGGATTCATAGGTTATCATTTCCATTTTCATGCAAAATTATACAAAAAAGCGGTTGCAGCAAAAATTACAACCGCTTTTTATCAATTATAAAAAGGCTTTTTTTGCCGCCGAATCAATGATATCAATCTTTGTTTCTCCTGCTTCTAATGTATCTGCAGGTACAGAATAATAAAACTTGATTTTCGGCTCTGTGCCCGAAGGACGAATAATAAAGAATCCCCCATCCGCAAGCTCAAAATAAAGTACATTCGTGCTCACCATATCAATCGGTTCTTCTTTTCCGCTTACAAAGTCGTAGCGAGTTTGCGTTTTGTAATTGCGCAAAGCGGCAAACTTTACACCACCAAGCTCTTTCGGCGGATTTTCTGCAACAGAATTCATCAGCGCCGCCATTTTTTCCATGCCGTCTGCGCCTTCCATCACGACGGAAACCGTACGTTCAACATAACAACCATATTTTTGATACAGATTTAAGAGCGCATCCTTTAAACCAACACCACGAGTTTTATAAACCAATGCCATTTCACAAGCCAAAAGCGCTGCTGCAACCGCATCCTTATCTCTTGCGTAAGTTCCGGGCAGGTATCCGTAGCTTTCTTCAAAGCCAAACAGGTACTCCCCTTCATTTTTGCCCTCTTTTGCCTTGATGACCTCGGCAATATTCTTAAAGCCGGTAAATACATCATATACCTTGACTCCAAACTCAGCCGCAATATTTTTTACCAAATCCGTCGTAACAATTGTTTTCACAATGTAGTCGCCCTCACCGATTTCTCCTCTTGCTTTCTTTTCCGTAAGAACATAATCGGTTAAAAGTTCACCCGTTTGATTTCCCGTCAAAACGTCGTAATCCCCGGTTTCATTTTTTGCCAATACGCCGATACGGTCCGAATCCGGATCTGTACCGATAATCATATCGGCACCAATATCCTTCGCCATGGCAATTGCCAGTGCAAAACCTTCTTTATCCTCCGGGTTCGGGGATTTTACCGTAGAAAAATTCGGATCGGCTATTGCCTGCTCCGCAACCGGATATACCTTGGTGAATCCCGCCATTTTTAAGATTTGACATACGGGTTTATAGCCCGTGCCGTGAAATGGAGTATATACAATTTTAAAGTCCTCTGCCGCCTTTTTTACGATTTCAGGGTTTAGACTGCATTGAATAACCTCAGAAAGAAATGCATTCACAAGCTTTTGTCCCACCATTTCAATCAAGCCGCTTGCCTTTCCTTCTTCTTCCGATATGGTTTTTGCGCCGGAAAAGATATCCATTTTTTCAATATATCCCATCACATATGCCGATGGCGCTACACCAAGTTGTGCTCCGTCTTCTCCGTATACCTTATAGCCGTTATATTTTGCCGGATTATGACTTGCGGTAATCATAACACCCGCAAATGTTTTTAAGTAACGAACCGCAAATGAAAGAACCGGAGTCGGCACCATCTCTTCGAATAAATAAGCACGAACACCATTTGCTGCAAAGACTTTTGCACTTTCTAAGGCAAATTCTCTGGAAAAATGCCGGCAATCATAGGCAATCACAACGCCACGTTTCTTCGCTTCTTCGCCTTCGCTGTTAACATAATCTGCAATGCCCTGTGCAGTTCTTCTGACAGTGTAGTTGTTCATGCGATTACAACCCGCACCCAAAACGCCACGTAGTCCTGCCGTGCCAAAATCCAAATCCCGATAAAAACGGTCCTCTATCTCTTTTTCATCATCTTTTATCTGGCGCAGCTCTGCCTTTGTTGCCTCATCTGTCAGCTCATGCTCAAGCCAATACAGATATTCCTTTCGATAGTTTTTTGCCACTGGAATTCTCCTTCCTTATTCTTCCTCTCCGCTCCACCATACTAAATCATCTTCTGTCATAGCGCCCTCACCTGATACCGACTCACCCGAAGGTTCGTTTCCTCCCGGCGCCTCACTTTCTCCGATGTTTGACGAGCCATCTTCGGGAGGAATTCCCGTGCTGCCGTGATCATTCTCATTCAGACCGCTTTCCGTATTTTCAATCTGGTCATCAATCTCATTTTCCGGAATTTGTTCCGTACCGTGAGACGTACAGAAACTAACAGGCTGCGTTCCTAATTTAAAATATTCGGTGCGCAACTTGCCGCTTTCTTCACAGATTTGGCTCGCAATTTTACCACTAATCTGACAAATCGTTTGCTGCGTCATTCCTGAAGGTACAGGAATCTTTTTCGTTGTTGTCTTGCTGTGAACGATATTCATAACTTTTTTCCACAAAGAAGGACAAGGATTGGATCCGCTGATACTCTTCGGTTGGTCATAACCATACCAGACAGCGCCAACATAATTCGGTGTAAATCCAACAAACCACAAATCCTTTTTATCTGACGTTGTGCCTGTTTTACCCGCTGCGAAAACACCACCTGAAAGTGCCGCAGAACGACCCGTTCCGTTGGTGACAACGCCGGAAAGCATCCGGGTCATGGTATATGCTGTGGTCTCGCTCATCGCCTGATGCGATTCCGGCTTATTTTCCAAAATAACCCTGCCTTTCGCATCTACAACTTTGGTATAAGTAATCGGTTTCGTATACACGCCTTTATTAACAAATGCGCCGTATGCTCCCGCCATTTCCTTAACGGTAACACCATCCGTCAAGCCGCCTAAGCCTAAACTGGAATAAAATTTATCGGAATAGGTTTTGCCATCTTTTCTCTTTTCACTGTCAACCAACGTAGTCATCGAAAGATTTTTCGTCAGAAATTCAAACGATTTATTCACTGAAAGCTTATCAAGGATACGAACTGCAGGGATGTTTCTCGATTCTTCCAGGGCCTGTCGAACGGTAATGGGTCCTTTGAATTCTCGGTCGTTATTTCTCGGCTCCCAATCGCCAATCTTTAAGGGTGCATCATCCACAATCGTTGCAGGGGAAACAACTCCATATTCAATTGCCGGTGCATATACGGACAAAGGCTTAATGGAGGATCCGGGCTGGCGAAGTGTCTTGGTTGCTCGGTTTAATCCCCGGTTTACCGTTTTTTCACCTCTGCCTCCTACAATTCCACGGATATATCCCGTATATGGATCTAACACAAGCATCGCTGCCTCCGGCTTCACACTTCCGGAACCGGTAAAATTGCTTTCATTTGTAAATACGGTTTCCATCGCATCCTGAACCGTCGGGTCGATGGTTGTATATATTTTAAGGCCGCCTTTGAAGATTTCCTTAGTTGCTTCACTTTCCGTGAAACCATTTCGTGCCATCAAATCACCCAAAACGTCTTCGACAACCTGGTCAACAAAATAAGACTGAATTATGGTGTTTCTGTTCTGCCCTTTCCGAAGCTTAAGTTCTTCATTTTTGGCTTCTTCATACTCGGCTTCCGTAATATATCCAAGTTCTTTCATCTTGCTGAGAACGAGTTCCTGTTTCTTTTTATGTTCGTCATAATTGACAAGCGGGTCGTATTTTGCCGGATATTGCGTAATACCTGCAATGGACGCACACTCTGCCAACGACAGCTTGGATACATCCTTGTTATAATAAACATTTGCCGCCGTTTGCACACCATGGCAACCCTGCCCAAGATAAATGGTATTCATATACATTTCTATAATCTGGTCTTTACTCATCTTTGTTTCCAGATTAAGAGCTCTTGCAATTTCCTGAATTTTACGGATCGGCGAGCGGTCATTGTCCCCCGTGACATTTTTAATTAGCTGCTGTGTTATGGTTGAACCGCCATAAGAATCGTTGCCTGTAACCCAACCTAAAAATGCACCGAACGTACGCTTCCAATCCACGCCCTGATGCTGTTCAAAACGCTCATCCTCAATTGCAATAAAGGCATTTCGCAAGTTGTCCGGAACGTTTTCCAAATCCACCCAGATGCGATTTTGGTTGGAATACAGGCGGTCATATTCGAGCGCCTCACCGGTATCCTCATCAATATAATATAAAATAGAAGCAAGCTCCATATCGTATTCGGCCGCTAAAAGCTCCATACTATCATCAATGAAACCCAAAAGCGCACCGCTGACAACTGCGCCCAACAGCAATGATACTGCTAAAATAATTAAAACAGCATTGCGCATCAACCGAAAGATATTTTTCCCTTTCGGTTCATTTTTATGTTCATGATTTGATTGTTTTCCACTTTTCCCCGCCTGTGCCTGATGAGTTTCGCCTTTAGCACCTGCTCTTGATGGGTTCATACTTGCTTTATCCGCAAAATATTTTCTACTCACCCAATCACTCCTTTTCTGTTCCGTAAAAGCCCGAACAAAGTTTGTAGCAGGACTACAACCTGCCTATTTTATTCCATTATAAACGATTTTTTTTACAAAAGTATTACATTTACAATAATTTCGCATAAAATTTCTTCTTCCTCACTTTATTTATTCTTCTTTTGTATATTCTATGCAGTTTTATCAGAAAATATAAAACGGAAAGATATAT
>JAZSOJ010000151.1:0-7019 GCA_045536855.1 Clostridia bacterium
TTATAAGGGAGGATTTGAGAGACTATGAAAAATCTCAAAAAACTGGTTTCCGTTGTTCTCGCTTTGACGATGATCATCTCCTCGATGGCTTTCGTAAGCGCTAAGACCTTCGGAGACGTAGACACATCCGCTTCCTATGCAGAAGCAGTTTCTGTTCTTGCTGACCTTAGCATCTTGAACGGCGACGAAGAAGGCAACTTCAATCCGGACGCTAACATCAAGAGATCTGAGTTCGCAGCAGTTCTGTGCCGTGCATTGGGACAGGAAAACGCAGCAAACGGCTCTATGGGCGTTGTTGTATTTGACGACGTTGCAGCAGAGCACTGGGCTTCCGGCTACATCGCTTGGGCAGCTCAGCAGAAAATCGTAAACGGTAAAGGCGACGGCAAATTTGATCCGGACGCTCCGGTTAAGTACGAAGAAGCAGTTAAGATGATCGCAGTTGCTTTGGGTTACGAGCCGGCAGCAGCTAAAAAGGGTGGTTACCCGACCGGTTACATGGTAGTTGCTGGTGACAAGGGCGTTACCAATGGCGTTAAACTGGCAGGCAGCGCAAACGCTCCGCGTAGCATCGTTGCAAAGCTCGTTTACAATGCTATGAGCGCACAGCTCTTAGAAGAAGAGTACATCACTTTAGGCAATGACTCCGAGTACTCCTGGTCTAAGGACACAATCCTGAGCTCTTACCTGAGCGTAGCTAAAGTTACCGCTACAATCGACAACACCGCTACCAGCAAGCCGGCTCTGGCAACTACTGAAGGCGACAAAGTTGAATTGACGGTTACTGCTGTAGCTAAGAATCAGGATGATGTTGCTGACATCATTGCACTGGTAGACACTGGTCTTTCTGAAACCATCTGGGCTGGCGACGTAGACGTTGCTCCTTATGTTGCACAGAAAGTTACCGCATACATTGGTCTCAACGAAGATGACGAAGCTGTTCTTCTTTCTGTTGTAGGTGCTGTAAAAGCATCCGCTAAAGAAGAAATCAGCGAAAACATTGAAGTTATGACTGCTATTAATGATAGCGGCGTAGCTAAGTTTACTTTCGAGTACCTCGAAAACGAAGATGACAACTACAACACCGAAATCGAAATTGCAGACGATGCAGACGTATTCGTTAACGGTGTTAAAATTACCGGTGTAGCTAACAAAGTTGCTGCATTCAACGGTAAAAAAGATATCGTAAGCAAAGTTGTATTCATGAAGAGCGGTGTTTCTTCTGATTATGACCAGATCTTCTTAACTCAGTATGCTTATGCTGTAGTTGACAGCGTTAAAGTTGATTCTGAAATCATCAAGCTGTCTGCTGGTTCCTTAACCCTCAGCACTGATACCAGAGGTAAGAACTTCACTTACACCATCGCATTGGAAGATGGTACTGAAATCGGTCTTGCAGACCTCGAAAAGAACGATGTATTGAACATCACTTGCGGCTCTTTGACTTCTTTGAGCGCAATCAAAACTGATACCACCGGTATCAAAATGAACATCATTGTTACCCGTGACGTTGTTGAGGGTGCAGTTGATGAAGAAGTTGTAGCTGGTGCAAAATACGTTATCAACGATACCGAATATGATATCGTTGCTGGCTCTGTAACCACTCCGGAAGTTGGCGAATCCTATCGTTACCTCTTGAACATCGACGGTAAAATCGTTGGCGAAGACGAGGAATGGGTTTCCGAAGAAGCTGGCGTTGCTAAGAACTACGGTTTCGTTGTAGCAGTTGCTTCTGAAAAAGACTTCAACAACTACATTTACAAAATCAAGCTGTTCAAAATGGATGGCACAACCGAAATCATCCCGGTAGCTAAAGAGCTGACCGTATATGATAACACCATCAGCGGTGTTTCCAGCAAGAAAGAAGACCTGGAAGTTGCTACTACTACCACTGCAGGCGTAACTACTGTTGATGTAGCTAACGGTAGCAAAGATGACCAGAACGACTACATGGCTCTGATCGGTGCAGCAGCTGAAACTGTTGATACCGCTGCAAACGTACGTGCTGCTATGAAAACTGCTTTGATCGCTTACGAGCTGAACAAAGACGGCGAAATCGACGTAATTAAGTTTGCTGGTGCTGTTGAAGATGACAACAACAAGTACCTGCATGCTGCAGCTATCAGCACTGGTGACTACGATGCACTGACCGAAGAATTTGATGGCAAACTCTTCGATAACAAGTCTCTCTTGTTGTCCGTTCCGGTTAAGGGTTCTGGTTCTACTTGCGAAGTTGATGTAGATGCAATCAAGGTTGCTTCCTTCGCTGATTTGGACGAAGACACCACTTATGCTAACGGCTACCTCTACGATGTAGATGTAGAAGAAGAAATCATTGGTCTTGCATTGATTGCTGATGCAATTGAAGCAAGCAACAAGAACGCTATGGCTGTTGTAGTTTCTGTTTCTACTGCAACTGCTGGTGAGAAGGTATCCTTCTATCAGGCTGGCGAATTCAAGTCCTATGTAATCGATGAAGATTGCACTGTTCTTGAAGGTAACCTCTCTGCTGGTGATATCTTCCACTACACTCTGACCGACGATGTTATCACTGGCGGCGAAATCGTTTACGATGTAGACAAGACCGCTTCTCCGGTAACCTATGCTACCGGCGCTGGCTGGACTGCTTACAACCCGGCTGCTGATGATGGCGTACAGTATGCAGAGTTCTGGACCTTAACTGTTAGCCCGAAATATGTAACTGCAGTTGCATCTGCAACCAAAGATTCTGTTACTAACGAAATCACTTATGTGAAGGGCACTAACTACAAATTTGCTGCTGATGAAGAAATCGGTACTGTTGCAATGTTCAACGTTGCTAAATCCGGTTCCAGCGCAGTAAAAGATCTGAACGACATCACTACCCTGTATGAAGCAAACGAGCTTTATGCTGCTAAGAACTACATCTACAAGACCGTTGTTAAACTCTACGATGGTAAAGTTGTAGACGCTGTTCAGTACCAGATCCCGGTACTCGATGCTGCTACTTACAGCCTCAGCATCCCGAATGCATAATACAGAGTCGTTTCAGTAAACTAGCTGAACAATTCAGAAGAGGATACCTCGGTATCCTCTTCTTTTTTGTATTCTTGGATAAATTTTGTTCTCTGTGAATAATGAAATAAAAAAGCACCCCACCGATTGAATCGGCGGGGTGTATTAATTAAAGGGGTGTATTAGTTAAAGGGATGTATTGGCTAAAGGGGTGTATTAGTTATAAAAACAATCCTTTTCCCAACAAACAATATTGGTATCAATATATTCCCAAATCTTTTGATAATCCTTTTCGTCACGGGTGATATGGTCGTGAAAGGACCGTTGCCATATATTTTCTTTGTATTCCTTATTGCAAAAACGCTTGAACGTTGATACAAATTTCGATAATACGGAATTTGTAGGGGACGGCGTCCTCGACGTCCCGATTTCTGAATCTTTGATAGATAATAACAAATGAATGTGGTTCGGCATAATGACATATTTGTCAACGGAAATATGATCATAGAATTTATCCATTTGACAAATATGTTTTTCTGAAATTTTACCGTATTTCGTTAATTGATTTTGCGGGACGTCGAGGACGCTGTCCCCTACATTTATTTTTGACAGAAGACACTTTCTCCCTTTTGTACAGATGGTTACAAAATACGCACCGGGCGAGGAGTAATCATACTCTTTTAACCTTGTTGGTTTTCGTTTTGGCAATCGCATCATAAAACCTCAACATCAATGTACCGACAGCCGACAATTTCGGCAGAGAGTGCGCCGTTGGACAGTTCCGTCAGCTCCTTTTGGAATCGCTCCAAGAGGTCATAGCGTATTCCAACATGGACAATAATTTCTTCTGTGTATTCAATCTCACCTAACAGGTATTCTCCGTTTTCAATCATATGCCGCAGCCTTCCGAGCCAATCATAGCCTGCTCGCACTAAAACCTCGTGGCAATAAATGCGCTCGGTAATTCCGCTGGCCGTGATACCCTCTTTCGCGCTTTTTCCATAGGTGCGAATGAGGCCACCGGCACCCAAAAGCGTACCGCCAAAGTAGCGGGTCACGACAACAACCAAATCCGTCAGCCCCTCTTTTTTTAAGACCTCCATCACCGGCATTCCAGCCGTTCCGCTCGGCTCGCCGTCATCGGAAAAACGTGCAATGTTGTTATCGCTGATGATATAGGCATAGACATTATGCGTCGCATCATAGTATTTCGAGCGCTTTTCGTTAATAAAATCAAGCGCCTCCTGCTCGGTGGTGACGGGTTTTGCCGCACCGATAAAGCGGGATTTCTTTTCAATGATTTCCGCCTGCGCCTCTTGTTTAATTGTGCGGTAGGTCATCCCCTTATCCATCGTCTGCCTCCCATCGTTATCTTAAAAACTCCCGTAATAGCGCATAACCTTGCGCATCGACAAAGGCCTCGACAGCCGTTCCCTCTGCCTCATACTCCTCTGACAGTACGGTTTGGTCACGGTGCAGAATGGAAAGAATATTTCCCTTGTCATACGGAATGAGTGCACGCACCCTTTGTTTTTTGCCCGGCAAAAGCTCGGCAAGTGTTTCGATGAGCTTATCCAGTCCATCGCCCGTATGTGCGCTGACCTCTAATACGGCGTCGGCATCGGGAAGATGCCGTGAAAGAACCAGACCCGCTGGTTTTTGGTCGATTTTATTATAGATATAAAGGCGAGGCTTTGCGCCTGCACCGATATCCTTTAAGAGCGTGCTAACCACCTCGATGTGCTGGTTAAGTTCCTCGCTTGATGAATCGAGCACGATGAGGAGCAAATCGGCAAACACCGCCTCTTCCAGCGTGGACTTAAATGCCTCAATCAAATGATGCGGCAGTTTTCGGATAAACCCAACGGTGTCGACAATCATCGGCAGACGCCCGTCCGCAAGCTCGAGTGCACGCATCGTTGGGTCGAGCGTGGCAAACAGCTTATCTTCTGCGAGTACATCTGCCCCCGTAAGAGCATTTAAGAGCGATGATTTCCCTGCGTTGGTGTAGCCGACCAAGGCACAGACGAGCGTCTCGTCCTTTTCTCTGCGGCGCCTGAGCAGCTCACGGTGATTTTTGATTTCTTTTAAGTCCTCCTGCAAGTGCCCGATGCGGCGGCGAATGTGTCGCCTATCTGTTTCGAGTTTTGTCTCACCCGGTCCACGAGTACCGATACCTGCGCCGAGTCTCGACATCTGCGCACCCATTCCCGCCAGGCGAGGCAGAAGATAGCGCAGCTGCGCAAGCTCTACCTGAATTTTACCCTCTCGAGTGACGGCGTGGCGTGCGAAGATATCGAGTATCAGTATACTGCGGTCAATGACCCGTACGCCTAAGATGCGCTCGATATTGCGGAGCTGAATCGGGGACAGTTCATCGTCAAAAATGACGAGGTTAGCATCCAGCCCTTCGCAGGCGTTTTTCAGCTCCTCGAGCTTTCCCTCGCCCATATACTGCGCCGAATCCACGCTCGGACGGTTCTGGAGCATCGTTCCGACAACCTCTGCCCCTGCCGTATCGGCAAGGCGGGCAAGCTCAGCAAGCGTTTCTTCCGAGGAGTCATCGAGCGGGTCGATTGAGCCTGTGTGCACACCGGCGAGTATCGCACGCTCGGACAGTTCTTTGGTTTCAAAATATTCCATGGAATTCCTCCATTTGCGTTTCTTATTCAAATAATGATGCGGCGGCGCTTTCGCCGGCAAGATAGCCCGTCGAAAAAGCGATCTGCAGATTAAATCCGCCGGTTAATGCATCTACGTCAATCAGCTCGCCGGCAAAGTAAAGGCCACGGACAAGCTTACTCTCCATTGTTTTCGGCTGAATTTCTTTCGTGTCCACGCCGCCCGAGGTAATAATCGCCTCGGCAATCGGGCGTGTGCCGGTGACCGTTAGCGGAAGATGCTTAAAGAGCCGCACAAGTCTCAATCGCTCTTCTTTGGTAATATCGTGCACCTTTTTGTGTGGATTAATTCCGGAAAGTCCGATGATAACAGGAATCAGCTTTTTCGGGAGAAGTGCATCCAAGCTGTTGGCAAAATCCTTGTTAGAAAGCGCCGAAAAGTCCCGAAGTACACGCTTATCCAGCGTCTGCTCATCAAGTGCCGGCTTTAAATCAATCGAAAGGATGTAAGGGGAATCCCCTGCTTTCATATATGCACTTGCGGAAAGCACAATCGGGCCGGAAACGCCGTAATGCGTAAACAGCATCTCTCCAAAATCGTGGTAGATTTCCTTGCCTGAACGATTGCTTACACGGATGGCCGCATTTTTTAAGGAAAGGCCCATCAAATCCGAAACCCATGTTTCACGAGTGACCAGAGGTACCAGCGAGGGGCGTGCCGGAATGATGGTATGCCCTGCCTCTTTTGCCATGCGGTGGCCGTCGCCGGTCGAACCGGTTTGCGGATAGGAAAGGCCGCCCGTTGACAAAATGATGCGTTTTGCACGGATTTCTGTGCCGTCCGATAGCCTTATGCCGTAGACGGCGCCGTTTTCAATCAAAAGGCGCTCTGCTCTTTTAGAAATCAGCTCGACGTTTGCATCTTTTATATATCGGGTGAGAGCGCTGATAATATCCGAGGATTTATCGCTTTGGGGGAACACTCTTCCGCCTCGCTCCGTTTTGGTTTTAACGCCGTAGCGGGACAAAAGAGCGATCAAATCCGTGTTGGAAAAGGCGGAAAATGCGCTGTATAAAAAGCGCCCGCCGGTGGGTGTATTTTTGATAAACTCCGTCATATCGGCGCTGTTTGTCACGTTACAACGGCCCTTGCCCGTAATGTAGAGCTTTTTCCCCAGCTTTTCGTTTGGCTCGACGATTGCAACCTGTGCACCGCCAAAGCCCGCTGTTGCTGCGGCGAGCATTCCTGCCGCACCGCCGCCGACGACCAAAACATCGAACGCTTTCAAAAAAACACCTCCCAAACGCTTTTCTTCCTTATAATAGTATATCAAAAACAGGCGCTATAATCAAGAAAATTTAGCCGTGAGCCTGCGGGGAATGGGATGGGCCTTTGACGCATAG
>JAZSOJ010000114.1:0-2997 GCA_045536855.1 Clostridia bacterium
CCTTTGGGTACAGCGAGGATAAGATTTTAATCAAGAACTTAAATCTGACGATTGATAGCGGAGAGACGGTCGCTATTGTCGGGCCGACGGGTGCGGGAAAAACGACACTTGTAAACCTTTTGATGCGTTTTTATGAATTAAACGGCGGCGCAATTTGCGTGGATGGTGTGGATACACGGAAATTTTCGAGAGAGTATCTTAGAAATATTTTTGGTATGGTATTACAGGACACCTGGTTGTTTTATGGCAGTATCCGTGAAAATCTTGCATACGGTAAGGAAAATGCGACGGATGAGGAAATTATAGAGGCGGCAAAAGCGGCGCACGCACACAGCTTTATCAAGCTCCTGCCCGGCGGATATGATTTCGTTTTGAATGAAGAGGCATCCAATATCTCACAGGGACAAAAACAGCTCTTAACGATTGCCCGTGCGATACTAAAAGACCCCGAAATCTTGATTTTGGATGAGGCAACGAGCTCGGTCGATACACGTACAGAGGTTTTGATTCAAAAAGCGATGAAAAATTTGATGAAAAACCGCACCAGCTTTGTGATTGCACACCGTTTATCGACCATCCGGGATGCAGATAAGATTTTGGTGATGCGTGACGGAGATATTATTGAGCACGGAAACCACGCCTCACTTATGGCAGAGGGTGGCTTCTATGCAAACCTCTATAATAGCCAGTTTGCGCAGAATAATCAGACATAAAAAAGGGATGTGGTAAAATGCGCATACCACATAAGGTAAAAATTGAAAAAAGGAATTCGCCAAAGGGCGAATTCCTTTTACTTTTTTGCATAAAAAAATCGAAGCAAAGCGAACTTTGCTTCGACGTATTTGAAATTTTGTAAGATATCATAAAACAGATCACAAAAAGTTGATAGCGATGGTGAGTCGCCCGAGAGGGCGTTTACAACCGAACAGACGAACGGAGCGTGACTTTTTGTGAAAGAGGAGAAGCAAGGAAGCGGGCGGATGATTTTTTGCATAAAAAAATCGAAGCAAAGCGAACTTTGCTTCGACGTGGTGCCGCTGGCCGGAGTCGAACCGGCACGGTATCACTACCGGCGGATTTTGAGTCCGCTACGTCTGCCAATTCCATCACAGCGGCGACTTAATGTATTATATCAAGCCTTGGTTTCTTTGTCAAGTATTTTTATGATTTTTTCTGATATCGCTTTATCATATCGGTTTCGCCCAGGATATAATCACAACTTACCTCATAAAAACGAGCTAAGGTAATAATGTGCCGTACGGGGATTTCGTTGGTTCCATTTTCATATCTTGAATATACTTGTTGCGTGGTGTTTAAGATTTCTGCAATATCCTTTTGTTTTAAATCCCGGTCTTCCCTGAGCTCTCTGATTCGGTCAACAATGGTTTTCATTTTATCACCTCATACACATTTTAATAAACGCCTGATGTGGTGTGTTGACTTTACATCTAAAGTGGTGTACAATAAGGTTATGTTGTGTAAAAAGGAGAGAAAATATAATGGAATACAAAAGAAGTAAGGCTATGATTCTATATCAAGCGGTACAAGAGAACGAGGAATATCAGGAATGGGAGAAGAAGATATCGGTGCTTCGAGAAGGACTTGACAGGGAGCTGGATAAAAAACTGGCGGATAAGGTGACGAATTTGGCAGATTATTATGAATTACAAAATTATTGTGCTCTTAAGTGTATTGGTAACGAGATGCACTCATATTTAATCAGTCTTTTTGAATCGTTAAATCAAAAGAAAAAGAAGTGCTGCGATTAAAAATGCTGATAAGACGGCGCCTTTGGATGCCGTCTTATTTTTTTGTAATAATTTTGCAAAAAAACACTTGACTTTTGGTTTTTTATCAATTACAATAATAGAGGTGTTTAGGTTTTGACCTTTACACCCATTCTGAGAAGGTGAGGTGATTTTCGTGGGAAAGGATATGTCCGTGACGATGCTTTATGACTTCTATGGGGATATGTTGACGGATAAACAAAAAGAAGCGATTGAGCTTTATTATAATGAAGATTTGTCTTTGGCGGAAATTGCGGAGCCTTTGGGTATCAGCAGACAGGGTGTGCGGGATAACATCAAGCGTGGCGAAAAACAATTGCTTGAACTGGAAGAAAAGCTTGGTTTAGTCAAGCGGTTTATGCAGATTGGCGAAAAGCTTGATGATGCACTTACGCTTCTTTCCGGTATGCGCCAGTATGAAACGATGTATGTACATTCGCACAAATTGGCAGTAGCAATGAAAGAGCTTTCGAAAAAAATCGAAAAGGTTCGAAAGGAAATCTAAAAGCAAAAACAATCTCTCGGGGAGGAGGCCGGGCTCGTGGCATTTGAAAACTTATCGGAAAAGCTTTCGCAGGCGTTTAAAAAGCTGCGAGGCAAGGGCGTGGTAACGGAAAAAGATATCAAAGAATCCATGCGTGAGATTAAACTTGCACTTTTAGAAGCGGATGTTAACTTTAAGGTAGTCAAAGATTTTGTGGCAAAGGTATCCGAACGTGCCGTTGGTGCCGATGTCATGGAAAGCTTAACCCCGGGTCAGCAGATTATAAAGATTGTAAACGATGAGCTTACCCAGCTGATGGGCGGCGAAAATGCACGCATCGAGTTTGGCAAAGGGTCTCCGGCAGTTGTAATGATGGCAGGTCTTCAGGGTGCCGGTAAAACGACTTTTTCGGCAAAACTTGCCGGCTATATGCGAAAAAAGCACAATAAGCGTCCTCTGCTCGTTGCCTGCGATATTTATCGTCCGGCGGCAATCAAGCAGTTAGAGGTTGTTGGAAAACAGCTCGATATTCCGGTGTTCCAGATGGGAACAGAGGAAAAAGCCGTTACGATTGCGAAAAAAGCGATTGAGCACGCAAAAGCACACGGCAACGATTTTGTTATTATTGATACTGCCGGTCGTCTTCATATTGATGACGAGTTGATGCAGGAATTAGAAGATATTAAAGAGGCGGTTTCGCCTGAGGAAATTCTGCTTGTCATCGAT